>JAEXJU010000123.1 GCA_023448955.1 Bacteroidota bacterium | reverse complement strand
TCGCTCCGATAAATTTGATGCCATTTTTAGCACATATTCTGGAGAAGTTTGCATTCTCGGAAAGGAAACCGTAACCAGGATGGATGGCATCTGCATTGGTAATCTCAGCAGCTGCAATAATATTTGGAATTTTCAGATAAGAGTCTTTGCTCATTGGAGGTCCGATGCAGACAGCCTCGTCTGCAAAACGAACGTGAAGACTATCCTTGTCTGCTGTAGAGTACACTGCAACAGTCTTGATTCCCATTTCTTTCGCAGTACGCAGGATTCGCATAGCGATTTCCCCACGATTGGCGATTAATATTTTTTTGAACATCTTTTTCGAATTTTAAATTATAAATTTTGAATTTTAAATTATTTTAAATGAAAAATCTTCCATTTAAAATTTATAATCTTTAATCTAAAATTGCTTAAGATGGGTCTACCAAAAATAAAGGTTGGTCGTATTCTACAGGAGAAGAATCTTCTACCAATATTTTCACGATTTTTCCGCTGATTTCGGATTCTATCTGGTTGAAAAGTTTCATTGCCTCAATAACGCAAACCACTTTTCCTTCAGTAACAGAATCACCCACGTTTACAAATACATCTTTGTCCGGTGATGGTTTTCTGTAAAAAGTACCAATCATTGGAGACTTGATCGTGATATATTTGCTGTCGTCAGCAGAAGTTGCTGCTTCAGAGGTGGCAGCAGGAGCGGAAACTGTATTTGCAGCTGGTGCAGAAACTGGTGCCTGATAGGCAACCTGAGGTGTAACATAGCTTACAGGTTCACCTCCAAGCGGAGTTTTGATATAGATTTCAAAGTCCTTGTTTTTATACTTAACTTCGGAAACACCTGCCTTTGCAACAAATCTTACAAGATTCTGAATGTCTTTTATATCCATAAAATTTTTAAATTGTTTTGAACGCCAAATATAATAAAAAACCACCCAAATTGATAAAATCCGAGTGGTTTTTTATGCTTAGTATAAGATTTTCAAAAGTAAATCTTAGTTTTCTTCTGTTGTTTCTACAGTTTTCTCTAGTACAACTTTTCCTTTGTAGTAAAGTTTTCCTTCGTGCCAGTGAGCTCTGTGATAAAGGTGTAATTCACCAGTTGTAGCATCTTTTGCCAATTGAGGCGCTACAGCTTTATAGTGAGTTCTTCTTTTATCTCTTCTTGTAGACGACTGTCTTCTCTTAGGATGTGCCATTGTTAATTATTTTAAAAAATTCTAACGAATTATATGTTATACTTAATTATTGTCTCTCAATTTTTTTAAAGCTTCCCATCTTGGGTCTGTGCTTTCTTCCGTCTCTTCTTCGATTGGTTTTGGACTGTATTTTTCCAGCAGCTTTTCATACTCATCATTATCTCTTACAGATGGCGCCACCTTTTTCATCGGGATTGATAAAACCACGGCTTCATAAATAAGATTGGCGATATTGAACTCGCTGTCTTTCTGAGGAATGGTGATGATATCTTCATTGCTGTCATCATATTCTTCCCCGAATTTTACAAGAATTTTCAAATCATTCTCAATATTTTCAGAAAATTCTTCTGTGCTAATGTCGCAAATCAGTTGAACGGTTCCTGAAACGTTGATAAAAAATTCCAAAAAAGTGGTGTGTTTGTCCAGATGAACCTCTACACTGATTTTTGGGTTAAAAAACTCCTGCTCAGTCTCAAATAAATCAAAGAACTCCTGATTGATTTCGAATTTGAAATCGTGCTTTCCGGTTTTGAGACCAGAAAAAGCAATATCGTAGTTTCTAAATCTGTCCATAAAAAATGGTGTGCAAAAATAATTTAATTTTTTGAAATAACAAAATGTTTTTGGAAATACTTGAATTGCAAAAATTTACTTCCAAAATTTTATGCTTATTCAGTCTCCGTTGGAAGGTCTTCATCGACACCATTGGTAATGTGTGAAGCCTTTGTGCGAAGCTTGTTCTCTGTTAAATACTGATATTCGCTTCTGTTTTTAAAAATCTTGATGGCTGTAAAAATCGCTTCGGAAAAAGAGGTTTCATCGGCCAGGTTTTTTCCGGCGATATCGTACGCTACGCCGTGGTCTGGGGAAGTTCTGATGAACGGCAAGCCTGCTGAATAATTTACGCCTTCTTCGTAAGCGATGGTTTTAAAAGGTGTCAGTCCCTGGTCGTGATACATTGCCAGAACAGCATCGAAAGCTTTATATTTTTCAGGCTGGAAAAAGCTGTCTGCCGGATAAGGTCCAAACGCCATAATGCCTTGGTCAAATAATTCTTTAATGCCAGGTTCTATAATCTCAATTTCTTCTTTGCCGATTACGCCGCCGTCACCAGCGTGCGGATTGAGTCCAAGCACTGCAATCTTAGGTTTTTCTACACAAAAATCTTCTTTTAATGTGGATACCAATTGCTTAACCTGTTTCTTGATTTTTTCTTTGGTGATATGTTGCGCCACTTCCGAGACTGGAATGTGATGTGTGGAAACAGCCACTTTCAGCTCGTCTGTTACCATAAACATCACGGCTTTTTTCTGAGCTTTTTCTTCGAAGTAGCCTGTGTGACCAGCGTGTGCGAAACCGTACTTCATCATTTCGTCTTTATTGATTGGTGCTGTTACCAACACATCAATCTCGTGATTAAGTAGTGCTTCAGTAGCTGCTTCAAGGGAAGCGATTGCCATTTTGGTGGATTCTTCCGTCGGGACGCCGAATTCTATATTGCTGTTCTCTTTGGTGAGATTGACCATATTGATTTTTCCACCCTGAGCTTCCTTTGCTGAGTTGATGTAATTAAAATTGGTCTGCAATTTGAAAACGTTTTTCTGATAAGTAAAGAGTTTTCCCGACCCAAATATTACCGGTGTAAAAAAATCTGTAATGGTTTTGTCTTTCAGAGATTTCAGGGTGATTTCCGGACCGATGCCGTTGAAATCGCCGATTGAAATTCCTACTCTGATTTTATGGTGTTTGGAGCTCATTTGTTTATCTTTGACGTTTGATAAGAATTTTACAAATTTAGTTTTTTTTATAACTATTTCTTTACATATTTAGGTTGTTTTTGTAACTATTGTTTATGTATTATACTAAGTAGTTAGTAAAATAAGCCAATATTTATAGCCCCGATTGCAGCGGCATCCTTTTTTCTTTCAGCCTTGGAAAAAGCTTGGGCGAAGAAAAAAGATATAGCGGAAAGCGGGATAAAGCTCCTAAAAATCATTAAAAAATAAGACATAATAATGTTTACAGGAATCATTGAAGCAACAGGAAAAGTTGAAAAAATCGAGAGAAACGAAACCAATATTGATTTTACACTAAGCTGTCCATTTACGCAGGAACTCAAAATAGACCAGAGTCTGGCACACAACGGCTGCTGCCTGACGGTGGTCGAAATCAATGGGAACGAATATAAAGTGACTGCCATCAATGAGACGCTTGAAAAAACGAATCTCGGTTATTGGAATGTGGGAACGGAAGTGAATTTGGAACGCTGTTTGAAATTCGAAGGAAGACTGGATGGTCACGTGGTGCAAGGTCACGTGGACAAAACCGGAATTGTAGAGAATATTGAGAATCTGAACGGCAGTTACATCATTACGGTTTCTTATGAAGAATCGGATGAATATACAACAGTTCCTCAGGGTTCAATTACGGTCAACGGAACCAGTCTGACTGTTGCAGAAAGTGGAAAAAATAAGATTTCTGTCGCAATTATTCCCTACACGTGGGAGTTTACGAATAAAAAGCATCTGAAAAAAGGTGATGTGGTGAATCTGGAATTTGACATCATCGGCAAGTATGTTGCGAAACTTTTGAAAAAGCAAAATGTCATTTAGTGATTATAAAGGTTATCGGTTAAGAAACAGGGTTTTCGTAGGATTTCTGGCGATTTGTTTCCTGAGTATTATTACTTCGGCTGTGCTTTCTTTTGTGATATTGAGAAACAATGCCAAGGAGCAAAGCCGGACGGATATGCAGAATAAATCCGAAGCGCTGATGTCATCGCTTGATTATGCGCTAAGCCATTCTATGGTGAAAACAAAAGATATTCCTACAGTTCTTGAGAATAAAATCTATGAGATTGCCGATATTAATAAGCACGATATTATTATTTATGATCTGAATGGGAACTACCTTCTTTCCAACAAAGAGCCCAATCTGGTGGCGCAAAAAAAGATGCCGGCAGATGTTATTTCGGCAATTCGGAAAAATGGTAAGCGGTATGATGATAAATCCTATGATGAAAATCTGAAAGCCAGCATTATCTCATCTTATATGGTGCTGAAAAATAATATGCTGGAGGATATTGCTTATGTGTATTTTCCTTATTATCACAATGAGAGTGCTTATATGGTGGTTTTCAAACACTATTTTGCATACATCATTGGTGTTAATTTGCTGATTGTTTTTCTGAGTATCTGGCTTAGCTGGATTATATCAAATAATCTTACAAAAGCGATTACCCGTTTCACTTCTATGATCAGTCGGATTAATTTGTTTGATAAAAATCTGCAGCCTATCCGTTATTATAAAAATGATGAGCTGAATGCTTTGGTAAAAGCTTATAATAAGATGATTTCCGAAATTGCTGACCAAAGAGAAAGACTAAGTTACATCGAGAAGCAATCTGCGTGGCAGGAAATGGCAAAGCAAGTAGCTCACGAGGTGAAGAATCCTCTGACACCAATGAAGCTGATGATGCAGAATTTTGAGAGGAAATTTGATCCCAATGATCCCAATAATGAAAATAAAGTTAAGAATCTGAGTGAAGTGATTATTGGTCAGATAGAAGTCATAAGCAGGGTTGCAACGGCGTTTTCAGAATTTGCACAGCTGCCAAAAAGAAATGACGAAGAAATCAATCTGAATAAAGAAATCCGAAATGTTCTCACGATTTTCAGTGATGAAAATATCTTCATCCACGCAAGTCATGATAATATTATGATGAAAAT
>JAEXJU010000117.1 GCA_023448955.1 Bacteroidota bacterium | reverse complement strand
CTGGAATATTGCCAATAATGCAGTTTATATCAAAAAATTAACCGAGAATATTCTTCCAAAAGAAACCGAAATCCTTTCCGAAAAAGACCGATTCAATGAAATGATGATGATTGGACTTAGAACAATTTGGGGTGTAGATTTAGATAAAATTAATCAAACATTTTCTTCACAAATAATCGATTATCTTCATCAGGAAATCAAGACAAAACAAGAAAACGGAATCCTGGTTATCGAAAATAATCACCTTAAAATTCCCGAACAACATTGGTTTTTAGCAGATGGAATTGCGAGTGATTTGTTTATAGTTTAAGTTTTCTAAAAATTAACCACAAAGTCACAAAGAATCACAAATCTTTATTCCATAAAAATATTAGATTTGATTTTCATTGTGCTCTTAGTGTAAAAACTAAAGTGTCTTTGTGGTGAAAAAATCACTAAATTTGTATTGTAATTTTTCCAAATTTTGAAAAAGAAAAAAGCCGACTATACGCATCTTTCAGCCAATCAGCCTATCGGGATTTTTGATTCCGGCGTTGGTGGATTAACTGTTGCGAAAGAAATCAAAAGATTGTTGCCCAACGAAGATCTGATTTATTTTGGCGACACCAAACATCTTCCGTACGGCGAAAAATCCCGCGAAGCCATTGTCGGTTATTCTACCAAAATCACGCAGTTTTTATTAGAAAAAAATTGCAAAGCCATTGTCATCGCCTGCAATTCGGCAACGGCCAATGCACTCCACGAAGTTCAGGAATTGGTTGCGGAAAGAGTTCCGGTCATTGATGTGATTAATCCGGTTGCAGAAAAAGTATCGTACGAAATTCACAATAATGTTGGCGTGATTGCGACCAAAGCAACTGTTAATTCAGGGCTTTATAAAAAATCGATTCGTAAACATAATAAGTTTATCAAGGTTGATGAACTCGCAACACCACTTTTGGTTCCGGCCATTGAAGAAGGTTTTAAAAATCATCCGATTACGCATTCAATTATCTATAATTATCTGAGTAATAGTAAACTGAAAAATATTGAAACCTTGATTCTCGGCTGTACGCATTATCCATTATTGATAGACGAAATCAAACAATATTACGGAAATCGTGTCCGCGTTATCGATTCTCCGAATATCGTTGCCAGTCAGTTGAAAATGATTTTGGATAAACACAATCTTCTGAACGAAGAAAATCACCAGCCAACTTATCAGTTTTTCTTGTCAGATATTACCAAAAATTTCGAAAAAATCTCTAAAAAATTCTTTGGGAAATCAATTGATTTGGAACTGAAAGTTTTATAAGGTTTCTCGCCGATTTAACAGATTAAGCAGATTAAAAATCTGCAAAATTAGCAGAATCAGCGAGATTTTAATTTTACGAAATGGTAAATAATTGTAGAAATAATTAGCTAAAAATTCTCATTCCTAAAAATCTCTTTGATTCTGTCAATCTCATTTTGAACATTATTTTTCACGCGTTCGCCGAAATAAAGCGTGTTTTCAATTTTGTTATTGCCTTCCCAGGTCACCTCGATTCCACCGTTGGCAATTTCCTTTTTGCAGAGAAAATCCGGAACAACAGAAAACCCGGAATTACCGCTTAAACATCGGATAATGGAAGAGATATTCGGAACAATGTAATTTGGTTTGAAATCTGGATGTCGGTTGAAATTGGCTTTCCAAAAATTATTCAGATGTTCCATATCCGCAGCTGTGCTGTACCAGATTTGCTGTTTCAGCCAGGCTTCGGCTTCCTCAATTTTATTTTTTTTAATCAAGTTTTGAAACTCGGTGGTGTCGGTTCCGGTTCCATTAATCAAAACAATTTTTTCTTTGGAAAATGAATCAAAATTCAGATTTTTCAAATTGGCTTTTCTTGGCGTGATGATTAAATCCAGTAAACCATTATCCAAATCCGAAAACATCTGCTCGTACAATCCAAACCGAATAATCACATTGAAATCAAATGTCGGAATATGCTTTTCCAGCGTGAATTGAAACGTTTCAAAACACATCCCGATGCTCACAGTCGGGCGTTCGGTTTTTGTGGTTTTATGAAAGGTTTGTTCGGCTGTTTCAAGCTTCAGAAGCGGTTCGAGAGTGAAATTATAAAGAATTTTCGCTTTCTCTGTCGGGATCAGTTTTTTCGAAATTCTTTCAAATAAAGCGTAACCGACATAAGCTTCTAGTGAACTGATATGAAGGCTAACACCTGGCTGGGAAATATACAATTCCCGCGCTGCCTTGGTAAAAGATTGTGTTTCATACACACTTTTAAAAGTTCTGAGCCATTCCAGATTTATCATATTGCATCATAATTATAATGCAAATATATAATTTATATTATTTTTATAATTGGTTTTTCTGTCGGAAATTTGCACTATCAATAATTAAAAAATATTAAAAATGAAAAATATATTCATAATCAATGGTGGACAAAAGTTCGCTCATTCCGGCGGAAGTTTTAATAATACAATTACAAATTGGACGAAAGAAACGCTTAAAGAACTGGGATTTGAAGTTAGAATAACCAACATCAATGATGATTTTGATGCAATAGAGGAGGCAGAGAATTTTAAATGGGCAGATGTTGTGGTTTATCATTTTCCGGTTTGGTGGTTTCAGGTTCCTAATCGTCTGAAATTCTATATCGACGAAGTTTTTACGGCCGGTCATAACAACGGAATCTATAAAAGCGACGGCCGCTCCAGAGTAAATCCAGCCATCAATTATGGAACAGGAGGTTTGATGCACGGCAAACATTATTTTGTGACCACAAGCTGGAATGCTCCGGAAACGGCTTTCACTCTGGAAGGTGAATTCTTTAATCAACATTCTGTGGATGAAGGCGTTTTATTCGGTTTTCATAGGATGAATGCGTTCACAGGGATGAAAAA
>JAEXJU010000106.1 GCA_023448955.1 Bacteroidota bacterium | reverse complement strand
GCGCAATCCTCATTGTCAGCACTCTGGTCTTCCCGGAACCTGCGCCCGCCAAAACCATTAATGGTCCTTGCAAAGTGGTAACTGCTTCAAACTGAGCTTCATTCAATCCTTTCAGATAATCCATTATAATCTCAAAATTTTAAGATAACAAAAGTAGCGAATTTTGCGTAATTTTTACGGTGATTAAAGTTTTAATAATTCAAGTAATTCCATGATATTTATATAAAAAAACATACATCTGCTAAAAATTTTTTAAAAAATGAAAAAACTAATTTTCCTTTCGTCACTATTACTAATTAATATAGCTTGCAACTCAAATGATGATGACAGCGAAGTTACTACAGAAACGCCTGTTCTTGTAACTAAAGCTGTTTTTGATGACGGTACATATATATTCAAATATGACGGCAACAAATTAATTGAAATTACAAGCCCAGATGATTCAGAAAAAACGACTTACACTTATTCTGGAAATCTGATAAGTCAAATCAAAGACTATGATGTTGATGGGAAACTTGTAAACACAAGCAATCTCACCTATGAAAATGATAAATTGGTCTTGGTAAAACAAAATGGAATTACCTCAGGAAGCAATACTCCAAACTCAAGAACTTATACTTATTCCTATCCTAACGCTACTACAGTAAATTGTACCAGAATTTATAATTATACATTCAATAATCAGTCAATGACTATTAAAGATGAGATTGTTTACACAATTTCAAATGACAATATAATAGCAGAAAAAGATAAATATTGGGCAAATAATGTTTACAATGGAGAAATTACAAGGAATTTGATCTATGATGATAAAAAACAACCTTTTGATAACATTGTAGGTTTCGATAAAATTAGACTATTTAATTATAGATATACTGATGATAAGCTTGGTGGAAAAAATAATTTATTGATGTTATCTCAAAATCAAGTACTTTCGGATAATACAACTTACAAATACAGAACAGAATATTCTAGCACCTATAATTCTAAAAATTACCCAACTCAAGTTATAGAAAAGCAGTATGGTAGCAATAATCAATTAAATAGTACTTTCGTTACAAACTACACTTACAATTAATAAATAACTAACTCGGATATTTTTTCCGAGTTTTTTATTCTAATGAATCAAATCAATGATTTGTTTTAGTGTTATATTTTTTGAATAAACTTCAAAAACAAACGCCTGATTTTTGACTTCTGAAAATTGTGTCTGCAAATCCGGTTTTTCTTTGATGATAAACTTTAAATCTGACTCATAAGTTTCAGGAAAAATGGCAGGTTTCGCATATTTGATGGCATCACCAATGTTTCCGCTGATCTTTGTTTTTCCATAAATTTCCGGGATTGAGAAAAATTCGGTTTTATTCTGAATCGGGCAATACAAAACATCTGCTTTCATCATACAATCATCAAATTCTTTCTGAGAAATTTTGTCTTCAAAATATTGTAGATTAAAAAAATGCGGAAGTTTATCTAAAATTGACTTTATATTTTCCAATTCCTTTCCCGAGGCTTTTCCAAGCAAAATAATTTCATAATTAATTCCGAGATCTCTGAATTGTTTTAGTCTTTTAAAAAAAGAAGAATAGTCTCGCCTGCTTTGCGACACTGTCCCGGGAATCACAATTTTTATAGTGTCAGATTCTGATTCACTATAGTTAAATTGATTAAAATAAATGGGCAGAAATTTTAAGTTATTGTTCTTTGACATCTGCTCATCAATTCCAAAAAGATAACTTGACTGCTGATAAACCGTCGGCGCTTCGAGTAAAGATTCTTTGAGGAGTAATTTTAGTCTGTATTTAAAATCTTTTTTGAAAATACTTTTGAACAACTGCCATTTGGAAGCTTTGGTAAAATTCAGGTTGTGAACAATAATGGCGGTTTTGAATTTTCCAACAATTGTTTTGTAAAGATTAAAATGCCTGTGGACAGTTCCAATGATAATCAAATCGTATTTTTTCTTTTCCAGTGTTTCAAAAAGCTCTGAATTATCGGTCAGGAAAATATTTTCACCATGAATGTTGATGATCTTAAAAATCTTTTCCGAGAAATAAAAATCAACAGAAATTTCTGATGAATCTTTGGTTAATTCATAGAAATTAGCCGCTAATTCGGCGTGTGTATCGAGTTCTATGTATGCGATTTTTTTCATCAATACTTTTCAATTTTCGCTCTGAAATAACCTTTTCCATAGCGGTAGACAGGCTTTGCGTAAGAATCGTTATCTAAACATTTGAACTCTATATAACCAAAAATACTATCATTCAAGTTATATTTTTTCTTGTTTAAAATCAATTTTTTGTAATCGAAAATCAACTTAGGCTTTTTATTTTTGAAAGGTTCAACATCTGTAAATGTTGCATAATCAATTTTATAATTATCTTTAAAAACAGATATTTTAAATCCACTACCTCCAAAGCCGTCACTATTCATTATTCCAACGGAAAGTGTATCAGATTTGAAAAAATAGGCACTACAATTTCTATTTCTTAAGAACCTTTGCTTTTTTATATCTAAAGTATCTTTAAAATCAATCTTAGTATCTGATAAAAACAAAATATTGTTTGTTTTTGGTTTTAAAGTAGAGCTGTCATATAATATACTAAATTCTGTTTCAGAATTCATTTTTTTGAAATTAATATTCTTGTGGATATTTTCAACCACAGAAAATTTTTGCCAATACTTTGGAATAATAGCTCTTTCCTCTTTGTCTTTTTTACAAGAAATTAATAGAACAGTAATAAAAAATAATAATTTTTTTTTCATAATCCAAAATTCCTTAAAAACTCTTTCCAGCGCAGGTTTCGGATAAAACGGATCTCATCTTCTGTAAGATTTAATTTTTCTTTTTGCTTCAGAAAGGATTTTATAGTGATAAAAAATTCTTTTGCCGAACGGTTTTTGAAGCTTGATTTTGCCGAAGAAACCATAGCTAGAGGCAAATTCAAACCAATATTATAAAAATATTGTCCTAGTTTTTCTGCTTTCTGATCTTTGTATTTGTAAGCTGTCGGGCGCAAATGTTTTACCCAAAGATCTTTAATCGTAACAACTTCCCAACCATGTTTTTTTGCTAATAAAATATCAAGATTGTCCCAGCCAAGCACGGTTCTTAAACCTTTCATATCTTCAAAACATTCTTTTCTGTAGGCTTTTACAGGGCCGCGTACGTGATTTTTGGATGATAGATTTTCAAAAATCCATTCGTGGTTTTTATTGCTGAAGTCTAACCAGTTTTCGTTTGGACTTTTTAAATTTTTAATCTCGGAATTGGGCTTATCTTTTTTGATGTAAACCAAACCAGACACTATTCCTGCTTTTGGACTGGTTTCGAAAGTCTGGTTGATTTTTTCTAAATAATTTCTGGGAAAAACAATGTCTGCATCATATTTACAAACCACATCAAAATCCTTCCAATCAAAAGCTTCCAAACCATTATTGAAGGTGCGAACAACTTTTGCGCCGGGAGAATGTTCGGATTGTTCTAAATCTAAAACCCTGAATCTTGAATCCTGATTCTTAAAGTTATTGACAATTTCAGAAGTTCTGTCAGTGGAACCATCATTCACAATAACACAAACAAAATCCTGAAAGCTCTGTTTCTTAAGAGATTCCAGGCAGAAAGCAATATTGTTTTCTTCGTTGTGTGCAGGAATAATGATCAGAAATTTCATTTAGAATTTGTTTGATTCCAGATTAACCTTGAACAAATATTCCGGTGTTTTCGGGCTTTCAAAATTAGAAGTTCTATAATTTTCTTTAGTGAAAAGCGCGCACATCGTGTTCTGAGGATGGTAAAGATTCTTGTGAAATGCTTTCGGCGTTCCGTCCAGAATGGCCTTGAAAACTTCGTAGCGGATTTTTTCGGGATTATAGGCATAATCATGCCAAACCACAATGGATTTATCGTGAACAAGATGTTTGAAAACCTGCTCTGTATCGTGCTTCACCATCTCATAGGAATGGTCTCCGTCTATAAAAATGAGATCGTATTTTTTATTTATTCCTGCAAAATCAAAGGTTTTTGTGTTACCTTCCAAATGCAGGATTTTAGGATTTTTTTTAGATAAAATCCCGTGCAGTTCTGCGTATCTTTTATTCCAGCCCATTGCTTCCATTTCGGATTTGGAAAGATTCAGTGTGGTGCAATCGTCTATTTCTTTAGCTATATTCCAGACACTTTCGCCGCGCCAGGTTCCGATTTCGAAGTAATTGTTTTTGCCTTTTGCCAAAGTCTTCAGCAAAGCCAAGTCGGTAGGAAGCGAGCCGCCATCCAAAATAAAAAGATCTACTTCCGCCTGAAAATTACCATTGCAGATCTCATCCAGCGATACTTCCGGTAAACTGAGTAACTGAGGATATTTTTCCTGAAATTCTGCTTTCCTGATATCGTTCTGATCCAGAATCAGATTCACCAGACTTGGTTGCTTTATAATATACTGAACGGATTTTATTAATTTCTGAAACTTAGTCATTAAACAGTAATTTTATTGTGAGGATTCAGCATATTTCTTGGATCGAGAATTTCATCTAATTTTTCCTGAGACAGCAGCTGATGCTCTATCACAAGATTATAAACGCTTTTTCCCGTTTCCAAAGCTTCTTTTGCAATTTTTGTTGAATTTTTATAGCCGATATACGGATTGAGCGCTGTCACAATTCCGATACTGTGTTTCACCATATTGAGGCAAACTTCTTTATTCGCAGTGATGCCGATCACACATTTCTCGCGTAGTGTATCCAGTGCATTGCAGAGAAAATTGATATTTTCCATAATTGCGTGACAAAGCACAGGTTCCATAACATTGAGCTGCAATTGCCCTGCTTCTGCAGCAAAGGTCACCGTCAAATCATTTCCTATCACTTTATAGCAAACCTGGTTCACAACTTCCGGAATTACAGGGTTCACTTTTCCCGGCATGATGGATGATCCCGGCTGCATAGGAGGAAGATTGATCTCAAACAAACCCGCACGCGGACCAGAGGACAACAGTCGTAAATCATTACAGATTTTTGATAGCTTTACCGCCATTCTTTTCATAGCCGATGAATAGATAACATAAGCGCCTGTATCCGGCGTGGCTTCTACAAGATCCGGTGCTGAAACAATTGGAATTCCTGTGATTTCTGCCAGGTTTTCTGCGCATCTTTTGGCATAACCTTTCGGGGCGTTCAGACCTGTTCCGATGGCTGTCGCACCCATATTGACCTCTACAAAGAGAAGCGCATTGTTATTTAATTTTTCGATATCTTCTTCCAGCGTTGCCGCAAAAGCTTCGAATTCCTGTCCCATGGTCATCGGAACGGCATCCTGAAGCTGGGTTCTGCCCATTTTGATCACATCCTGAAATTCGACGCCTTTTTTACGGAAAGCTTCGACAATCAATTTAAGTTTCTCTACTAAAGTGATATTCATATTATAGAGCGCCATTTTGATTGCAGTTGGATAAACATCGTTCGTGGATTGGGAAAGATTGATATGATCGTTAGGCGAACAGTACTGGTATTCACCTTTTTTATGTCCAAGAAGTTCCAGAGTGATATTGGCAATCACTTCATTGGCATTCATATTGACAGACGTCCCTGCGCCACCCTGTATCATATCGATCGGAAATTCCGGATTGTATTTTCCGGAAATCACCTCGTCACAAGCTTTGATTATATTTTGATAAAGATTGTCCTGAAGAAGGCCTAACTCATAGTTGGTTTTTGCAGCGCCTTTTTTGATGTAAGCCAAAGCTTTGATAAATTCCGGGTAAGAAAATAATCTCTGGCCGGATATATTAAAATTATTGATCGCACGCTGCGTTTGCACTCCATAATAGGCGTTTGCAGGTACTTGTAATTCTCCGAGCAGATCGCTTTCTATTCTGTATTGTTCCATTTTTCGCATTTGAAAGCCGAAAGTTACTGATTTTGGTAGAATTTATGATGTACGATGGCTTTAAAATTATCTATTAACTAATATCTCAAAATGGATCTAACTCAATTTTCCGAAGTAACTTTGCATCTTTGATTTTAATGTTATGGATGCAACGATTGAACAAAGCAAAAATTTATCAAACGCTATTATTAGCTATGTATTTTTCACTTTTATAGGTTATTTTATTATCGGGTTATCATTATCTGTTTTACCTATATTTATAAATAAAAGTCTTGGTTTCAGTATGCTGATCGCAGGAGTTGTCATAAGCCTGCAATATGTGATGACATTTATCATGAGAGCCTACTCCGGAAAAGTGATCGACAGCAAAGGTCCTAAACCTGCTGTTCTGGCAAGTATGATCAGTTTCTCTTTCACAGGATTGGTTTTGATGATGGCTTATTACTTCAGATTCTCCCCTGTTGTCAGTTTATTATTTCTAGTTATTACCAGATTTTTCACAGGCTGTGCCGAAGGAATGATCGGCGCAAGCCCTATCAATTGGGCCATTATGACTTTTGGGGAAAAACACACCGCACGGATTATTTCCTATAATGGTATTGCATGTTATGGTGCTTTGGCATTAGGCGCATCATTGGGCGTTACCATCGTTAAATATTTTAGTTTCTATGGGCTGGGTATTTTGATTATTCTGTTAGGATCAATAGGTTTTTTTCTTGCAAGAACCAAAGACAATCGTACCGGGAAACAATCTGGAGAAGAGCAAAAATCCTTTTGGAATGTACTTGGAAAAGTAGCACCTTTTGGGCTTTGTCTTGCACTGGGCGGACTTGGATTTGCTACAATATCGACCTTTATAACACTTTATTACGATTATTATCATTGGCAAAATGGTGCAATGTGTTTATCTGTTTTCGGGATTTTGTTCGTTGCAGGGCGATTAGTTTTCAGTAATGCCATTAACCGTTTTGGCGGAATCAATGTTGCCATTGTCAGTCTGGCTGTAGAAACTTTGGGATTAACCATTATTACCTTATCATACCATCCATATTTTGCATTGATTGGTGCCGGAATCACAGGTTTGGGATTTTCTCTGATATTTCCAGCATTAGGTGTTATGGCTATGAAAACCGTTCCCTCTTCCAATCAAGGTTCAGCGCTGGCGGGCTATGGTTTATTTATCGATATTTCTTTGGGAATCACCGGGCCTTTGATTGGCGGTGTTGCAGATGTATTCGGACTACCCTATATCTTTCCTTTCAGCATTGGGATTGTAATGCTGGGTTTAGTTTTGGCTTATTACCTGAAAGTGAATCAATCTAAATAATTTGGAAGGAGTTTAATTTTAGGATCGTTTGAAACCTCCGCCAAAGTTGTTTAGGTTCACAACGGTAGTTTTGTAACCTCCGTCAAAGTTATTTGATTCCACAACTGTAGTTTTGTAACCTCCGTCGAAGTTATTTGGTTTCCCACGGTTGTTTTGAAACCTCCGTCAAAGTTATTTGATTCCACAACTGTAGTTTTGTAACC
>JAEXJU010000103.1 GCA_023448955.1 Bacteroidota bacterium | reverse complement strand
CTTTTCATCGTTGTAAATAATGTATGTATTCTCAGAAAAAGGATTAAAAGCAAAGGATTTTACGTGCAGCATTCTTTTAAGATTTAGATGTAAAAATATAAAACATTAACTTAGCCTAATAAACTTTTTATAATTATCAGCGGATGAAGTTATTCAAGATATTAACTGTTTTTTTCAGTATTTCTATTTTTTCTCAGGAGATCAGGAGTATTCAGGTTTTTAACCCTAAAACCAATGATGAAACGCCTGTTATTGCAATGGGTGAACAATTGATCCTGAGATTTGACGATCTCTCCAACAGCAGTCAGCTATACCGTTATACATTAAAACATTACAGCCGGAATTGGGAAGATGACGGACTTTTCTTTACAGAATTCGCTAATGGAAGTCTGAATGCATTGATTGACAATTTCCAGTATTCGTTCAATACTTACCAGAAGTATACCCATTATGAGCTGGCATTCCCGAATGAAAAAATTCAGCCAAAGATTTCAGGGAATTATGAGATCATTGTTTACAAAGATTCTCAGGATAAGCCATTGTTTACCAAACGATTTTGTATTTATGAAGATGGCGCCAGTTTAGGCATCAATGTAAGCAGATTTATGGACGCGAAAAATCCGGATCTGAAGCAGCGATTAGAAATCCAGGCTGTAGGAAATGGTGCGGGAATTACTAATAATCTTTCTTCTATCACGCTCAATGTCATTCAGAATAATAACTGGGATATTGCACTCCGGAATCTTAGGGCAAGTTCCACTATGGGAAATAAACTGTTGTTCCAGCAGCTGAATCTGGCTTTTCCCGGCAATAATGAATTCTATTATTTTGATAATAAGGTGATTAACCAGGCAATGGATATGGTTTCCGGAACCGAAAATATCGATGGGAGGAATTATAGTTATCTCTATCCTGCTTGGGCTTATCCCGGAGATTACCAGTACCAGCCGGATGTGAACGGTGCTTTTTATTTCCGCAGGAATGATCTCGGAATCGAGAGAAATGCGGATCGAGAGGCAGATTATTCCTGGGTTTATTTCGCACTGGATAGTCAGAAATCTGATAAAGAATTTTATGTTTTGGGAATGTTTAACGATTACAAAGCGGACAAAACCAGCCAGATGCAATATGATGAAAAAGCACAGAAATATATCGCCAAAATATATCTGAAACAGGGTTTTTATAGTTATATCATTGCTACAAAAGGTGCCGATGGAAAACTGAATTATGGCGAAGTGAATGGTAATTTCTGGCAAACGGAAAACCTGTATCAGGCCTTTTTGTATTATACGCCTTTCGGAAGAAACTTTGATGGTCTGATTGGTTATGGGGAATTCAGAACACCTGTGAGATAATTTTGGAACAATATTAGATGTTCATTAAAAAACAAACAATTTTATGGAACTCTTTTTTGAAAATCATAAATCCGGAAATGGCGGTTACATCACACTAAAAAACCAGTCCGAAGATATTGGAAGATTAACTTATACCATCGTTCCCGAGCTTAAAAAATTAATCGTCAGCTATGTGATGGTTTTTCCAAAGTTTGAAGGTCAGGGACTGGGGAAAAAATTGGTTGAAAATTCGGTGGAATTTGCCAGAAAAAACGGCTGGACGATTAAAGCGCATTGTTCTTATGCTCATTCTGTTCTTATAAGAAAAACCGATGTGGAAGACGTCTTCGTCGCTTAAGATAAACTATTACCTAGGCAATATTAAATTTAAGGCTCGCAATTGCGAGCCTTAAATTTTTTTAAATATTTCAAATTATCTATTCATAGACATCAGGAACTCTTCATTATTCCGCGTTCCCTGCATTTGTTTCTGAACAAATTCCATTGCTTCCAGAGGATTCATATCCGCAAGATATTTTCTCATAATCCACATTCTTTGTTGCGTTGCTTCATCCTGAAGAAGATCATCTCTTCTGGTGCTGGAGGAAACCAAATCCACAGCTGGATAAATACGTTTGTTGGCAATTTTTCTATCCAGTTGGAGTTCCATATTTCCGGTTCCTTTAAATTCCTCGAAAATCACTTCATCCATCTTAGATCCGGTGTCAATCAAAGCAGTTGCAATAATCGTTAATGATCCGCCGTTTTCGATTTTTCTTGCTGCACCAAAGAAACGCTTAGGCTTGTGAAGGGCATTGGCATCCACTCCTCCGGAAAGGATTTTGCCGGACGCTGGCGTTACCGTATTGTAAGCTCTTGCAAGACGCGTGATAGAATCCAGGAGAATCACCACATCGTGTCCGCATTCCACCATTCGCTGGGCTTTGGATAGTACAAGGTTTGCCACTTTCACATGTTTGTCAGCTGCTTCATCAAAGGTAGAAGCAATCACTTCTGCATTTACACTTCTTTGCATATCGGTTACCTCTTCCGGTCTTTCATCAATCAGAAGAACCATCATATAAGCTTCAGGATGATTAGCAGAAATAGCATTGGCAATATCTTTCAGAAGAATGGTTTTACCGGTTTTAGGCTGTGCTACGATCATTGCTCTCTGTCCTTTACCGATTGGTGCAAAAAGATCAACAATTCTTGTAGAAAGTGTAGAGTTTCTTCCGGCTAGATTGAATTTTTCCTGAGGAAAAAGTGGTGTAAGATATTCGAAAGCAACACGGTCTTTGATAAAAGCAAGATCTCTTCCGTTTACTTCGGTTGGTTTTAGAAGCGAAAAATATTTCTCACCTTCTTTCGGGAGTCTAACGATTCCTTTTACAGTGTCACCTGTTTTCAGTCCGTAATTTCTGATCTGATTGGTAGAAACATAAACATCATCCGGAGAAGAAATATAGCTGAAATCTGATGAACGAAGGAATCCGTAGTTGTCCGGTAGAATTTCCAAAACGCCTTCAATCGTTACGATGCCATCAAAATTGAATTCCTTTTTAGGAGCTTCGGCTGGCTGTTGCGCTTCGGTAGGTTGATTATTTTGTTGCGAATGATTATGTTGATGATTCGCTTGATGTTGTTGCTGTTGTGGTCTCTGTGTCTTTTGCTGACCTTTGTTTTGATTAGCCTTTTGTTGCTGATTGTTCTGCTGCTGATTCTGATTTTTTGGTCTTGTATCTTCAGTTTTTTCTTCAACTTGTGGCGTTTCAGCTTGTGGCGTTTCAGTATTGTTATCTTCTGTTTTTTCCTGGCTGATTCTTGCTCTTTGTTTTTTCTTTGCCGGATTTTGAGGTTTAGCATCCTCAGTAGCTTTTTCTTCTTTCACAGGCTTTTCTGTTTCAGAATGATCTGTAGCTGCTGACGGTTGTTCCTGTTTTTCAGCTGTTTTTTCAGCGGGTTTCCGGCCTCTTTTTTTAGGAGCAGGGTTGTTTTCCTTCGGAGTTTCGTCGGGAGTATTATTCATATTTTCTGTGTTGGCGTTCAGATAATCTTTGATAACCTTCGGGTTGGAAGCCTGATAATCAAGGATCGCAAAAACAGTTTCTTCGGGAGTACTTTTTTTTGCCAGTTTAACGCCTAAATCTTTAGAAAGTTTAGCCAATTCCTCATCGGATTTGGACTTTAGCGTTTCGATATTAAACATATAATCGTAAAAGGGTAATTTTTATTTGTGTATCTGTAAGAATGAAAACCAGGCGGTTATCATTTTTAAAAAAGGTAATTACAATGCAAATCTACATTAATTTTTGAATTAAGCAAAAAATATTTTATTTTTGTAGCCTATTGATAAGCTTTATATCAAGGATTTACAACTGAAGATGTTACAAAGAATACAGACAGTCTGGATATTTTTAGCCGTTTTAGGAACAGTTTTCCTGAATATCACTGCACAGGATTTTGATGTTTTGGGTGCCTATCTCACCATTAATGCTTCCACGGTTATTTTAATTTTATTCGGGGTTTTAAGTATTTTTAGTTTCAGAAACAGAAAAAGACAGATTTTGCTGAACACCATCAGCATCATTATAAACGCTTTGTTGATTGGTCTTTTAGCGTATTGGCTGCTAAATTTATCCGGAGGGATTTCGATTCCTGAGAAGGGTATTGAGCCGGTTTTTCCATTGATTTCTGTAGTGTGTCTGCTTTTGGCAAATATGTACATCAGAAAAGATGAGAGGCTCGTAAAATCTGTAGACAGACTGCGATAGACCTAGCGACGATTTTTTTGAGTGAGAACAGCTTCCTTCTGGAGGCTGTTTTTTTATGCCTTCAAAGTAACAAGTTGCTAAATGTAAATACTTATTCTTAAATTAACTTCACAAAATTAACCTAAAAAATTATGAAAAAATCAGGGATTGTATTTCTTTTACTGTTGCCATTAGTCGTGTTTTCGCAGGATATTTCAAGAGAACGAATTTTAGGAATTGTTTCCACATTAGCTTCCGATGAAATGAAAGGTAGAAAATTTGGAACATCAGAAAATGATAAAGCAGCAGAATATATTGCCGGCGAATTCAAAAAGAATAATTTGGGGTATTGTTTCGGAGATTCTTACCTAATTCCGTTCGAATATAAAGGAAGCAAGGGTTATAATGTGTGTGGTATCAAAAAAGGAACATCGGAAAAAAGTCTGGCTTTTTCGGCTCACTTTGATCATATCGGAACCAATAACAAAGAAGGTGACAATATATACAATGGTGCAGATGATGATGCAAGTGGTGTTTCTACGGTCATTGGTTTGGCAGACTATTTCAGTAATAAGAAAACTGACTTTTCAATGGTTTTTATGGCTTTCAATGCAGAAGAAATGGGACTTATTGGTTCCAAAGCTTTATCAGAAAATCAAAACCTGAATCCTGTTTTTGGAAACATCAAAGCGCTTTTCAATTTCGAAATGCTGGCTACAGAATCACAATTCGGGAAAAATGCGGTGTTTATGACAGGCGATGAGTTTTCTGATTTTGATGAATTGATTAATTCTAATGCCGTTAATGGTCTAAAGGTTTTTCCAGACCCATATCAAGGTCAGCAATTGTTTTACAGGTCAGACAATGTCAATTTTGTTAAGAGAAGGATCATCGCTCATTCTATTTCAACGGTAGATATGAACAAGGCGTTTCATTACCACGCTGTGAATGATGATATCAACATTGTGAATGCAGATAATCTTACCAATATCATCAATAATTTTGCAAAGACAATTGAGAAACTAAACACGAAGAATTTTTCTCCTGTTTATAATGATAAAGTAAAATACGATTTCTAACGTCCTGATAAAGTAAGCTATTTATTTTACGTATTTTTGCATTTCAATTTTTTTCAATGAATTTATATCGCCGAATTCTAAAATTTGCCAGACCGCATCAAAAATATATCTACGGAAGTTTATTTTTTAACATCTTATATTCAGTTTTTCAGATTGCATCATTGGGAACCATTTTGCCGGTTTTAGGAATGTTGTTCGGAAGTGTGAAGATGGATAAAAACCTCGTGGAACCAATTTATGATGGCAATATCACCAATTTTTTCGGTTACGTAAAAGAATATTCTTACTATTTTATACAATCTGAGGTCAATGAAAAAGGAGCATTAACCGTTTTAGCATGGCTTTGTGTGATTACGGCTTTTACATTTTTCTTGAGAAATGTTTTCCGGTATTTTGGCGCTTATCTCCTTATTTTTTACAGAGTGGGCGTTACCAAAGATTTACGAAGTGCAATGTATAATAAAGTTTTGGCTTTACCTGTATCTTTTTTCACAGAGCAGAGAAAAGGCGATATGATGTCTAGAATGTCGAATGATGTGGGCGAAGTAGAAGGTAATATCCTCGGAAGTTTGGTGGATCTTATTAATTCTCCTTTTATGCTGCTTAGCACTTTGGTAACTTTGTTTTACCTCAGTCCACAACTTACTTTATTCAGTCTGATAGTTTTACCCGTTATGGGAACTATGATTTCTCTGATTGGGAAAAGTCTCAAAAAAGATTCTCACGAAGCGCAAAACGAATTGGGAAATATCTTTTCTATTGTAGATGAAACGCTGAAGTCTTCCAAAATTATCAAGATTTTTAATGCCGATAAATTGCTGAGCAACAGGTTTTCTAATTCTATGTCGAAATGGATTAATAATTCCGTGAGTCTTGGCCGGAAAAAGGAACTGGCATCGCCAATGAGTGAGTTTTTGGGAGCAGTTACTTTTCTCATTATCACCTGGTATGGCGGGAAACAGATCATTGTAAATCATAGCATCCGTCCGGAGGACTTTTTGGTTTTTTTAGGGATTTTTTTCCAGATTTTGCCACCAATCAAAAGTTTATCATCATCCATTTCCAATGTTCAGAAAGCAGAAGCGTCTTTGGTAAGGGTAATGGAGATTTTGGATGCAGATGTAAAAGTAGACGAAATCCCAAATCCGATTCCTGTAAAAGATCTGAAATCTGAAATCAATTTCAAGGATGTTGGATTTTATTATAATCAGGACCGTACAATCATTAAGAATTTTGATCTGAAAATCGGGAAAGGAAAAACCGTAGCTTTGGTAGGACAAAGTGGAAGCGGAAAAACAACAATCGCCAATCTTCTCACGCGGTTTTATGATGTAACGGAAGGCAGCATAGAAATAGATGGCGAAAACGTCAAAAATCTTAATCTGAAAGATTACCGCTCACTTCTGGGAATGGTAACTCAGGAATCTGTCCTTTTCAATGATTCTATTTATAATAACATTGCGATGGGCAAGGAAAATGCTACTAAAGAAGAAATCATAGAAGCCGCGAAAATAGCCAATGCTCATCAATTTATAGAAAATCTTCCCGATGGATATGACACCAATATTGGCGACGACGGAAACAAACTTTCCGGCGGACAAAAGCAGCGGGTTTCCATTGCAAGAGCTGTTCTCAAGAATCCGCCGATTATGATTCTGGACGAGGCTACATCTGCACTAGATACAGAATCTGAAAGATATGTACAGGATGCGCTGGAAAAAATGATGGCCAACAGAACTTCGCTGGTTATTGCTCACAGATTATCCACCATTCAGAAAGCGGATCATATTGTGGTGATGGAAAAAGGCGACATTATAGAGCAAGGTTCTCATCAGGAATTGATGGAAAAAAACGGTACATACAGAAAGCTGGTGGAGTTGCAGAATTTTGATTGATGAATCCAATTCAAGAATATTTTTTTAGGATTGATGAACCTGCGAGAAGTGCGCTTTTGTTTATTCGAGAGAAGATGTATTTAAAATGACCGAATCAGATTATTTACAGCAAAGACAACAACTTGAAAATCGATTCAAACAAAATGATAGGACGAAACTAAAATTACTTTGGGCTATATTTGTTACGATTATTGGACCGTTTCTACTTCCGTATTTACCGTTAAAGCGGACATATTATGGCGAAAATTTCTCCGAGTCAATTGGTTATTGGAATGCGGTATTAATGTTTTCAGGATTTTTATTGTTGATTATGTCTTATCTTATTTACAAAGAATATGATAGGATGAAAAGAAATAAGTTTGATATAATTGGTGATTTAGAATCTCTTGAAAAAGAATTCAGAAGATCATCCAGCTATTGACCCATTTTTCACAGGTAAACCCGGACTCAGTAAAGTCACTTCAGTTTTATTTTCACCATAAACGCCAAGAACAAGACATTCGCTGAAGAAATTGGCGATTTGTTTCTTCGGAAAATTTACAACGGCGAGAATCTGTTTTCCAACCAAATCTTGTTTTTGATAAAAAGCTGTGATCTGTGCTGATGATTTTTTGATGCCTAAATCTCCAAAATCAATTTCCAATTGATAGCAAGGATTTTTTGCTTTTTCAAAATCATTCACGGAAATAATAGTTCCAACTCTGATGTCAATTTTCTCAAAATCACTCCAGGTTATTTCGGGTTTTGTCATTGATAAATATTTTAAGGCTTCGACAGGCTCAGCCTGACATTGTCAAAAATTTTATTATTAGAGATGTCACACTGAGCTTGTCGAAGTGTCTGAATTTTTTAATTCTTGCAACAGCTTTTCAACCTCAATTTTTTGCTCTAGATATTTTGCTTGAAGCTCACTTCCTTCGCCCATTCTTCCGTAGTAAATCAACGCTTTTTCGCCGAAGAAGTTTTTATAATAATCCGAAAGTTCCGGAATCTGTGGAAAATTGGTGTGAAATAACATTTCGTAATAAGCCTGCCATTCTCGTTCGTTTTTATCCAGAATCATCATTTTAGGCGATTTTTGGCGAACGTGCAGCATCTCGTGAGCCAACACATTCAGCACTAATGTCAAGTCAAAATCAAATAAATTTCGGGGAATCAAAACCTCCTGCATTTCCCCGATTTCTCCGTTGGCAGTCAATAAAATCGAGTTCTTTTCTAATTCTTCTCTGAAACCGAAGCCTGCGAAATTTTCATCGTCCAAATCAAATTCGTGGATCAGGAATCTTGCAGCGTCCAGGATTCCGCCGGTTTGTTTGTAAGCGTTGAGATTGAATTGTAATTTTTCGTAATTCATTTGTGTTTTTGTTAAGGTTTTTTGTCGGGATTTTGATACGAGCAGAAAACAGAATAGACAACGATTTCTAAATCAAAAACCTCATAAATAATAATATAAGGAAATTTCTTGATATATGCTTCACGGAACGGAAGTCTTCTGGAAGGATAATGTAAAGGATTTCTTCTTATTTGATTGAGATATTTATCAATTTGATTTAAGAATTTCTGACCTAATCCTTTTTGTTTACTCTCATACCATTCTATCGCTTCTGCCAAATCATTTTCTGCGCGTGGCTTAAGAATTAAATTATATTTCATAATTTTTTTCTCAGCCTTTCTTTAACGTCTTCCCAGACATTAGAAGGTGTTTCAGCAATTAAATGCTTTTCTCTGTCTTCATCCAATTGCCTATAAAAAGATTCAGGAATGACAGCCTCGGAAGCTTGTTCTGATGAAATAATTGTGTTAATAACCTGTAACATTTTATCGTCGGCTTGGTCTATAAAGTCGTGGATTTTTTTTCTGAGTTGAATGCTAGAGTCCATTT
>JAEXJU010000077.1 GCA_023448955.1 Bacteroidota bacterium | reverse complement strand
AGGTTGAGCTACCCTCACATCATAATCGACACCGGCAGCACGTAAATTCGGACCTGTGAAGCCATAACTCAATGCTCTTTCCGCAGAAATGGCACCTGTACCAATTGTTCTGTCCATAAAAATTCTGTTTCTTTCTAAAAGGTTACAGAACTCCTGGAATCTTGGTGGGAAAGTTTTTAAGAAATCTTTGATAAGTTCGTGGAATTTCGGGGTCAAATCTCTTTCAAAACCACCGATTCTTCCCATATTGGTTGTCATTCTTGCACCACAAATCTGCTCATACATATCGTATATACGTTCTCTCTCTATGAACATATATGTAAGACCTGTGATTGCGCCGGAGTCCATTCCCGTTACACCATTACAAATTAAATGATCGCCAATTCTTGCTAATTCCATCAAAATAACACGCATATAATCTACACGCTTTGGAACTTCGACACCAATCAGTTTTTCAACAGTCATGTGCCATCCAAGATTATTGATGGGAGCAGAGCAATAGTTCATACGATCTGTGAGCGTAGTGATCTGAGCAAAATTTCTTCTTTCTGAAATCTTTTCAAATGCCCTGTGGATATAACCAACCGTTTGCTCGGAATGCAGGATTCTTTCGCCATCCATAGTTAGGACATTCTGAAAAATCCCGTGTGTTGCTGGGTGCGTAGGACCAAGATTCAACGTATATAGTTGTCCGTCGATCTGCTCCTTGCTTTCGTATTGGTTAAGTATATTAGATAATGAGTTATCTTTCATAATATTTGCTTTTAGCTATTTGCTTCTGGCTATTGGCTCAATGCCCATCAGCCATAGGCTATATTATCTTCCGAACATTGCATCGTTCTTATCTGTCCTTGTTCCGTCTTCCAGCTTATATTCTTTCAGCATTGGATGATAACCAAGGTCTTCCATATTTAGAATTGCTCTCAGATCCGGATGACCTTTGAATTTAATACCGTAAAAATCAAAAGTTTCCCTTTCCATCCAATTGGCGCCTGCATATAATTCTACCATTGAATCGACTTCTATGTTGTCTCTGGACATAAATACCTTAAGACGAACTCTGAAATTCGTCATCATATTATGTAAATGGTAAATAACACCGATTTCTTTTTCGGGTGTCTCAGGATAATGAATTCCACAGATATCCGTCAGGAAATTAATTTCCAGAGAAGAATCTTTAAGGTAATGTATTACTTTCTTGATATCATCTTTTTTGATTTCTACAGTCAGCATTCCGTATGGTTCTGAGCTGGAAATCACGGAATCCGGAAATTCTCTAGTAATGGCTTCTAATACAAACTCGTTCGTCATAATTAAATTCAAAATTAAAAATCCTTGAAGCGAATTTTAATTGCTAATATTATAAGAGTCCAAAAGTGCCTGGTATTCCGGCGTGTCTCTTCTTCTTATGCTTTCGCTTTCGGCCAGAGCCTGAACCTGCATCACACCTTCAATGATCTGTTCAGGTCTTGGCGGACATCCCGGAACATAAACATCTACAGGAATGATTTTGTCTATTCCCTGCAAAACTGAGTATGTGTCGAAAATCCCACCGCTGGAAGCGCAAGCACCAACAGCGACAACCCATTTTGGCTCAGCCATCTGGGTGTAAACTTCCTTAAGAACCGGACCTAGTTTTTTGGAAATTGTACCGCAAACCATCAGCATATCTGCTTGTCTAGGCGAGAAAGAGTTTCTTTCCATTCCGAATCTTGATGCATCGTAAGTTGGGTTCAGTGTCGCCATAAACTCGATACCACAGCAAGATGTAGCAAATGGTAATGGCCACAGCGAATATTTTCTTGCCATTCCGATGACGCTGCTCAGTTTGGTTGCAAAAAAACCTTCTCCTTCATAACCTTCCGGAGCCGGTGCGTCTGTAATTATTACTGGTTTTTTATCTGACATTTTTTTTGATTTTAGATTAAACGTTTGATTTTAAATAAATTCAAATTCAAAACCAACCTCTAAAATTTTTGATTTATAATTTCAATTACCTTATTTGTCCCAATCCAAAGCGCCACGTTTCCAGACATAGAAAAATGCCACAAAGAAGATCGCTACGAATGTAAGTACTGCTAAAAAGCCCTGCATCCCGAATTCTCTGAAATTGACAGCATAAGGATAGAAAAATACGATTTCGATATCGAACAACACGAACAATACCGCTGTTAAGAAATATTTGATGGAAAATGGTGTTCTAGCGTTTCCTTCCACAGGGATACCACATTCCCAGCTTGAGTTTTTTACAGAATTCCCTTTCTTCTGCTTAGGTCCCAGAAAATGAGCGCCTAATAAAGAGATAGCTACAAATCCAAGACCGACTGCGGCCTGAATCAGTATCGGGATATAATTTTCAGGTAAATTCATAAAGTCTAAATTTAACTATGCAAAAATACTAAATAAAGATTTAATATATTAAATTATCGGCCTGACGAAAAGACAAGAAAAGTCTGTTTTAATAAATTTAGAATAATTATAAATAAGCTTTATTTGTCTTTTTTGCTCATCTTTCTCAGTACTAGATAGGCAATGTATGCAATATAAAGAAATAAGGCGCTGGCAAACAGTATGTTGATTAAGGTGTCCGTTTTTGTGTTTTTCACAGGTTCCAAGAAATTGTAAAGAACAAATGCTAAAATCAGAACACCGTAAATGATGAGTTGTTTTTTCAAATTCTTAATTTTTTAAAAGTTTCAGATGCAAAACAATGTAATAATGTTAAACATTTGTTTAATTTTATTGAGCTTTAATTTCTAAAGAGTATGTTCTTCTTCTTTTGTGGTTCACTGGATTGTAATCCTGCCAAAGCACCTGCACATTTTTATTTTCTTCCAGTTCCGGATTGGTTTCCAAAAACTTGATTCCTTTATCTTTAAGATTCATCTGTATCGCTTTGAAAATTATTGAAGTAACGCCTCGTCTCTGATATTCCGGATGTATTCCTATCAAATAAAAATTGGCTCTATCGTTTTTCTTTCCCGCCTGTAAAAAATGCCACCAAGCAAAAGGGAAAAGCTTACCCTTGGCTTTTTGAAGCGCTTTTGAGTAAGAGGGCATTGTGATCGCAAATGCGACAAGCTGATTATTTTCATCTGCTACACAAGTGATGTAATCTTTATCTATAAAACCAAAATATTTTTCTTTATAAGTTTTGATTTGTTCATCGGAAATAGGCGTGTATGTTGATAAGTGTTTATAGGTCTCGTCCAGAAGTTTGAACATGGGTTCAACATAGGGTAATATTTCCTTTTTATTATTGAATTTTAATGTTTTCAGTTTATATTTCTGAGCAATGAGACTGCTGAATTTTTCTACTTTTTCAGGTAGTATGTCTGGAAATTGAAGTTCAAACTCAACCCATTCTTTTTCTTTCACAAGTCCTAGATTTTCAAGATGTTTTGGATAATAATCATAGTTATAAAGCCCTATCATAGTTGCTAGTTTGTCAAAACCCATCGTCAGCATTCCGGCTTTATCCAGATTTGTGAAACCCATTGGACCTTCAATTTTTTCAATTTGATGTTCCCTCGCAAATTTTATTGCTTCATCAATTAAAACTTTGGAAACATTTTCATCATCTATGAAATCAAGCCAACCAAAACGAACTTTCTTGATTCCTAATTCATTTTCTTCTTTATGATTAATGATAACAGCAATTCTTCCAACGATTTCATTGTTTTTATATGCCAGGAATTGCTTGGTGTCAGAATAGGATAATGCAGGATTTTCTTCTTTTTTCCAGGTGTTTTTTTCTTCGTTTATTAACGGCGGAACATAATTCGGGTTATTCCGGTATAATTCCATAGGGAATTTGATGAAGTTTGTCAGGTCTTTTTCAGTAAGAACTTGCTTTATAATTACATTTTCCATATTCTTGCGTATCAAGAGAACAAAGATAGGTTTTAGCTTAAAAAAAGCAATACTTTGGCATACTTTTTACAACTAAATCGACAAAACACATTAAATAGAAAATATGTATTATCTTATTATCGGAGCCATTTTTTTAATAAGTATGTTTGTGCAAAGCAGGCTTCGTTCTAAATTCGAATATTATTCAAATGTTCACCTGAGAAACGGAATGTCTGGGAAAGAAGTGGCGGAAAAAATGCTGAGAGACAATGGAATCAATGATGTACAGGTCATTTCAGTACCAGGTCAATTAACCGATCATTATAATCCTGAAAACAAAACAGTCAATCTTTCCGAGGCGGTTTATATGCAGAGAAACGCAGCCGCTGCTGCAGTTGCAGCGCACGAATGCGGACACGCTGTTCAACACGCTGTTGGTTATTCAATGCTACAGTTCAGGTCCAAAATGGTTCCGGTTGTGAATATCAGTTCAAGATTATTGCAATTCGTCCTGATGGGAGGTATTTTAGTAATGGCAATGAGCGGAAATAAAACAATTTTAGCAGTTGGCGTTGTTCTTTTTGCAATCACAACTTTATTTGCATTTGTAACGCTTCCGGTTGAATATGACGCCAGCAATCGGGCTTTAAAATGGCTGAAATCTACCGGCACTGTAACAGCGGAAGAAAATGAGGGTGCAGAAGATTCATTAAAGTGGGCGGCCAGAACTTATGTGGTTGCAGCACTAGGATCCTTGGCTCAGCTTATTTATTTTGCATCGCTGCTCTCGGGTAACAGAAGGGAATAAAAGTTATGAAAAATTAAATTCCAAAAGCATCTCGGACAATTCGTCTGAGATGCTTTCTTTTTTAGCCATTTTGACATTGGCTCTAATGATACATATTTCCTGTGCGTCAAAATTCAGGATTTTTGCATCATATTTATTAAGGAGTGTAAATATTTGATTTTGCTGGGAAAACTTAAAACGGATTTCAATTTCAGATTCCAGTTCTTTGGTGATGATTTCGGCCTGCTCAAGCGTAAGTTTTGCAGATTCTTTATAAGTTTTAACCAATCCGCCAACGCCTAATTTCGTTCCTCCATAATAGCGTATTATTACAACAAGTACATTTGTAACCTGATGCGCCAGCAATTGATTGTAAATTGGTAGTCCTGCACTTCCGGAAGGTTCGCCATCGTCATTGGCACGATAATTTTCTCCATTGATTCCTAAACGGTATGCATAGCAATGATGAGTGGCTTTTGGATGTTGCTCGTAAAGATGATTTAATTTTTCTTTGACTTCATTCTCAGAATTAACGGGATAAGCAAAGCCTATGAACTTGCTTCCTTTTTCTTTTAGCAAGACATTCTCTACATTTTTTTTAATGGTTTGGAATTCAAACATTCGTCAAAAATAGAAATTCCATAATTAAATTTCAAACCTGAAAAATTCTATTTTTTCATTGATAATTCAATACAATGTAAAATGAATTGGTATATTGTCAAAAAAATGGAAAAAAATAAAATCCCGACAATTAATTTTTGTGTAATTTTGCATTTAAAATTTTTTAATATCAATGCCTAATACAATAATCATTGGCTCCGGAAGTTATGTTCCGGAAAACGTTATAGACGGCTCTCACTTTGCTGATGCTGTTTTCTATGATGATAATAATCAGCTAATTGAAAAACCTACTGAGGAAATCATTCAGAAATTTGTGGACATCACTGAAATAGAGCATAGAAGGTATGCAAATCCTGAAGATTTTAATTCTGATCTGGCTCACAGAGCGTCATTAGAAGCTATCGAAGATGCAGGCATTGATAAAGAAGAAATTGATTACATTATTTTTGCTACCAATTTTGGTGAAGTGGATGTAAACGGAATCCCGAATTTCATGCCATCTCTTTCTGCAAGACTGAAAGGCAAACTGGGCATAAAAAGAAGAGATTGTATCAATTACGATATGATTTTCGGCTGTCCGGGCTGGGTAGAAGCGCTTATTCTGGCTGATACTATGATCAAGGCAGGTAAAGCAAAAACAGTTCTGGTTGTCGGCGGAGAAACGCTGAGCAGAGTTACCGATCCTTATGACAGAAATAAGATGATTTTTGCAGATGGAGCTGGCGCTGTTGTGGTTACAGCTACTGAAGATTCAAAAATTGGTGTTCTGGCAGATAATACACTTTGTGACAATGGCGAAGAATTATGCTATCTGGAAAACGGACCTTCTCTGAATCTTGAGCACAATCAATCTCAGTTATTCATCAGAATGCGCGGAAGGAAAATCTATGAATATGCGCTGAAAAATGTTCCCGATGCTATAAAAGCGACTATTGATAAAGCTGGATTGGATATTTCAGACATCAGTAAAATTCTGATTCATCAGGCTAATGCTAAAATGGACTACGCGATGATTGGTAGATTGTTCAAATTGTATGGACAAAAAGATTACGATCACGCAATCTCTCCGATGACGATTCAGCAGTTTGGCAATTCATCTGTGGCTACAGTTCCAACTTTATTTGATATTATCAGAAAAGGAAAAATGGAAGCACAATCTTTCACGCCGGGATCTCATATTTTATTTACATCTGTCGGAGCCGGGATGAACATCAATTGTGTGGTTTATAAGTTTCCTGAAGGGAAAATATAATTAACATAAAGTAAAAACAAATCACAAACGTTTATAATACAAAAGGAATAAGTTAATTGTTCCTTTTGTTTTTTTATTAAGTACCTCAAAATTATTTAATAATATATTTTCAGCATTTAAAAATTGAATTTAAAGCCAATAGCAAAAAGCTAATTGCTATAAGCGACTTATTATTATGCAAAAGACTATTATATTTCTACTAGCCGTATTTTTAATTCTGGAAATCTATGTTTATCAGGCTTTTAAAACCGTTTACAGCAGCCAAAACGGAAAACTGATGTATTGGATTCCGACAATTTTAGTTTACGGATTTTTGTTTTATTCTATTATCACCTTTGACAGAGGTTCGCATAAGTATCTCAATTTCCAGGTGGTATTTTCCGTCATTCTGATATTTGTCTTGCCAAAATTACTGGTTGCCATCTTTCTTTTGATAGAAGATATGATAAGGCTTCTTAATTTTGGTTACAATTATGTGGCGACAGAACATCATAATTATCCCTCAAGACGTCGATTTATCAGTCTGGTTGGGCTAGGTTCCGGAGCAATTTTAGCAGGATTTGTGCTTGATGGAATTATTTTCGGGAAATACAGGCACAGGGCAAGGACCGTGAAACTGAAGCTCAAGAATCTTCCCGAAAGTTTCAAAGGCTATAAGATTGTTCAGATTTCAGATGTTCATAGCGGGAGTTTTCAGAATCCTAAAAATCTGCAGCACGCTATCGATTTGATTAATGAACAGAATGCGGATTTGGTGTTGTTCACAGGTGATATGGTGAATAATTATGCTGATGAATTTGTGCCGTTTATCGATCTGTTTTCTCAAATCAAAGGAAAAGATGGAAAGTTCGCTGTTCTTGGCAACCACGATTATGGAGAATACGGTGTCTGGAAAAACATTGATGAAAGAAAAAATAACATTCCGAAACTCATTGAAAATGAAAAGAAAGCAGGATTTGAAATGCTTAGGAATGAACACCGGATTATTGAGAGAAATGGAGAAAAGTTATATATTCTTGGCGTAGAAAACTGGGGGATTCCGCCATTTCCGCAATTCGGAGATCTGGACAAGGCTTCTGACGGAGTTCCCGCTGAAGCTTGCAAGATCCTGATGTCACACGATCCTTCCCATTTTGATGCTGTGGTGAAAAAACATCCAAAAGATGTGCAGTTAACGCTTTCCGGGCACACGCACGGTATGCAATTCGGCATCGACTTGAAAAATTTCAAATGGTCACCTGTGAAGTATAAATACCCGAAATGGGCAGATCTCTATGAAAGCGAGGGTAAATATCTTTATGTCAATCGTGGATTCGGCGTCATCGGATATCCTGGTAGAGTAGGAGTGTTGCCGGAAATTACAGTTTTTGAACTGAGTTAAATCAATTGTCTTGTATATAAAAATAAAGCCTGTTTATCGGATAAATGATAACAGGCTTTCTTATAC
>JAEXJU010000075.1 GCA_023448955.1 Bacteroidota bacterium | reverse complement strand
TGGGAAGACACCAAAGATTTTGCTGATAAAGCTTGGGAAAATACCAAAGACACAGCTAATGATGCATGGGAAAAAACAAAAGATGCAGCAGAAGATGTAAAAGCAGAAGTTAGAAAAGCAACCAATTAGTTTTTAAGTTAGTAATAGTTTTTCACAACGAAAGGAGAAGATTTTTAGAAGTCTTCTCCTTTTTATTTTATATTTGCTGATTATTATTAAGCAATGAGAAAACGTTTTGTATTCAGTTTATTTCTACTCAGTTTTTTAGCAAATTCCCAAACATTCACTCAGGAATATGCGAATGTGAGCAATCTTGTTTCACAAAGCAACATCAATAGTTACCTTCAGGAATTTGAAGCGCTTGGTGTTAAGACTACCGGATCTACGGCTAATAACAATGCTTACACGTGGCTTAAAAATAAGTACCTGTCTTTTGGCTATACAGAAAATGACATTAGTAAAGATAATTTCACATACAACGGACAAACCACTTCCAACATTATCGTTACCAAACAAGGTACAAAATATCCTAATATCTATATCATAGTGTGTGGTCATTACGATACCATTGTAGGAACAGGAACCAATGATAATGGCAGCGGTGTATCAGTAATTCTGGAAACAGCAAGGCTTTTAAAAAATATTCCAACAGAATATTCTATCAAATTCATCAATTTTTCCGGTGAAGAACAAGGACTTTTGGGTTCAGCTCACTATGTAAGCAGTGTGGTAAACGCCACCAGCCCGAAAATGAATATCCGGCTGGTTCTTAATATTGATGAAGTGGGCGGTATCAAAGGTCAGACGAATGACACTGTAACCTGCGAAAGAGATGAATCCAATTCTCCAAGCGCCAATAATAACGCTTCCAACACCTTCACACAACAGCTGATTAATTGCATCAAACTATATTCGCCTCTCAAAACCAATCTGAGTTATGCATACGCTTCGGATTATATGCCTTTTCAATCCAACGGAGAAATCATAACCGGTCTTTTTGAATATAACGAAACACCATACGCCCACACAGCGAATGACAAGTATTCCAATCTGGATCCAGTTTACATCTACAATATTGCAAAAGGAACCGCAGGAGCAGTACAGCATTTTGCCGTTGCATCTACTGCCCAGAATCTGGACACTTGCACGCCTAAACAAATTGCCGGAAGTTTCAGATTCTACCCAAATCCCGCAAAAGATTTTATCCAGCTGGAATTCCTAAACAGTAAAACCCAACGCTTCAGCTTTATAATTACTGATTATGAAGGCAGAGTTCTCAGCAAAACAGAAAATCAGACCAGAGTTGATATTTCCGGTCTTCCAAAAGGAATTTATCTGGGAACTTTCTATGTAGAAGATCAGCAGATCAGCAAGAAAATCATTGTAGAATAAATCTTTTATCTTTTATCTTTTATCTTTTATCTTTTATCTTTTAAAAAAAATTAGGGCAATCCCCTCGCCTTCGCTTTTCCCTCGGCTCGGGTCGTGCTATTCGCTCATATCTTTTTTGCCAAAGCTTTTGTCCAAGCAAAAAAAGGATAACCGCTACTATCACTATTGCATCACAGGTTGCCCATTCAATTTTAGTTTCTCAATACCACGAATTTCATTTTGAAGATAAAACAATCGTAATAATATAGTTTTACGAAATCAAAAATTCTTATCTTTGCAGCCTATGCAGAAAATCTTAATCGTAGAAGACGAAAAAGCAATATCGGGAGTTCTACACAGTATTTTATCAGACGAGTTACCAGACTACCATTTCGAGATCGCAGAAGACGGTCTGGAAGGTTATAAATATATCGAAAAAGAAGATTTTTCTTTGGTAATATCCGATATCAAAATGCCTAAACTTTCCGGAACAGAACTGCTGAAACAAACTTTACAGCTAAAGCCTGACACCACTTTTGTAATGATTTCCGGTCACGCCGATATCGATACAGCTGTGAGCTGTCTGAAAGAAGGCGCGTACGATTTCATCTCGAAGCCGATAGACATCAACAGGCTGATTACAAGTGTGAAAAACGCTTTGGACAAAGGAAATCTTCAGAAGGACAACAAGCACCTTAAGCAGGAAAACAACCAGCTTAAGAAAAAGGTTAACAAGAAATACCAAATGATTGGCGATTCTGCGGCACTGAAAAGAATCCAGGAAATCATTGACAAAGTAGCACCTTCGGATGCAAGAGTTATGATTACAGGACCAAACGGAGCCGGAAAAGAATTGGTAGCACACGCTATCCATTCGCAAAGCGAACGTTCCAGAGGACCAATGATAGAGGTAAACTGTGCTGCTATTCCTTCCGAATTGATTGAAAGCGAATTGTTCGGACACGTAAAAGGCTCATTTACAGGTGCTATAAAGGATAAATCTGGTAAATTCGAACAAGCTAATGGCGGAACTATTTTTCTGGATGAAATTGGAGATATGAGCCTGGTTGCACAGGCAAAAGTCCTTAGAGCATTGCAGGAAAGCAAGGTTTCCCCTGTAGGAAGCGATAAGGAAATCAAAGTAGATGTCCGAGTGATTGCAGCGACGAACAAGAATCTGACTAAGGAAATAGAAGCCGGAAAATTCCGTGAAGATTTGTTCCACAGGCTTTCTGTGATTGAAATCAATGTTCCGTCACTTAATGACAGAAGAGAAGATA
>JAEXJU010000063.1 GCA_023448955.1 Bacteroidota bacterium | reverse complement strand
ATCACGTCAAGTTTTGACGCTTTCTAACTATAATTTTGTTCAATAAACAAATTCTCAAAATGGACAAAATTACACTTCAGCGCATCCAGGCATTGCATCCAAAAGTAAGAGACGAAGTCACTCATATTATTAAAGATTGTGATGATGCCCTTACAGGAAAAGCCAAAATCAGAATTACACAAGGTCTTAGAACTTTTGACGAACAAAATCAGCTTTATCAAATCGGGAGAACAAAGCCCGGAAAGAAGGTCACCAATGCTAAAGGTGGGCAGAGCATTCATAATTATGGACTTGCTGTAGACATATGTCTCATTATTGACGGACAAATCGCAAGTTGGGATACTGCAAAAGATTGGGACAATGATCAAATTTCAGATTGGTATGAGTGCGTGAAAATCTTCGCAAAATATGGCTGGGAATGGGGCGGAAATTGGAAAACCTTTAAAGATCTCCCTCATTTCGAAAAGAAAATGATCAGTCATAAAAGTCTTGTACTAAAAGTTTCGTGGAAGAATCTCATAAGGCTTCCGAAGGATAAAGACGGCTATATTATTTTTTAAAACTAATTTCTTACGACGAGTTCTGTCGCTACCTGCATCTACATTTGCTTTATCAAATCAATCCATATTAAAAGATGAAAAAGATATCAATACTTTCTTTAGACGGTGGCGGCATCCGCGGGATTATTTCCTGCATTGTTCTCCGCTATCTGGAAGAGCTTCTGCAGCAGAAAGACCATCCTGAAGCCAGGCTTGGTGACTATTTTGATATGATAGCGGGCAGCAGTACAGGCGGCATTTTAGCCTCTGTTCTGCTATGCCCGGATAGTAAAGGGAAAGCAAAATATTCTATTAAAAAAGCCTTTGAATTATATACCGAAAAAGGCGAAGATATTTTTAATGTTTCACTTTGGGAAACACTTATCAATCCATTCGGTTTATTCAGTAAAAAGATCTCACAGGAAAATCTTGAACGCCAGCTCAGGGAATTTTTCGGAGACACTGAACTGAAGGATTTTATCAAACCATCGCTGATTACAAGCTATGATATCGAAAACAGACGGGCAAAGCTATTTAATACAATTAATGCAAAACAGAGTCAGCAGAACTTTTTGGTAAGAGACATCTGCCGCGCCACTTCTGCTGCGCCCACTTATTTTTCGCCGGCGCAGATTAGATCTTCGTATGGCCAGATTTTCAGCCTGATAGATGGCGGTGTATATGCAAATAATCCTGCGTTGTGTGCTTATGCAGAGGCAAGGAAAATTCCTTTTGCGACCATATTTGACAACCCATTTAAACCCAACTATCCTTCGGTAAATGATCTGTTGATATTATCCATCGGAACCGGCACGGAAATGAAGTCTTATCCTTTTAGAAAATTTCAGAATGCTGGCAAACTGGCTTGGGTCAATCCCATTATCGACATTTTACTTTCTGCCAATTCAGAAACTGTAGATTACCAGCTGAATCAGATGTTTATGACCCTTGGCAAACGTAACCGCCAGAATTATTACAGGATAAATCCTTCCCTTAAATCGGCATCGCCGGAAATGGATAATGTTTCTAAGAAAAACCTGGAAGCGCTGATACAGGCAGGATTATCTTACGTAGAAGAAAACAGCGTTTTGCTCAACCAGATTGCGGATAAATTAATTAAAAATAAAATTTGATGCGACGCGTTTTGGCGTTTATCACCACTACTTTTGAATAAGATAAACAAAAACAAATGATGAAAAAAAATTTTTACACGACGTGTTTTGGCGTCAGCTGAAAATACTTTTGGATTATAATTAAGGCCTCAATTTAATCAACATACTTTTTACGAAAACAATATGATATCAGCACAAAAAGCTGGTAAGGAAAACCATTACCCAAACGCAAAATATTAATATGGAAAGCACAGAACAAAAAATATCTGAAGAGACAACTTCCCAGGGAAAGCTTTTTAGCATCAGCTGGGAAGATATAGAGAACGAAGAATTGGACTATGACTTCTGTCTGGAAGAGCTCGAAACCTTTTTCAGAGAAGACTTGGACGATGCTATTATTTATTAACCTTTAAAATTAAAATTTTATGAAAACAAAAGAAGAGCTAAAACTTTTATTTAAAAACAGAATCATCCCGGATCAGGAAGATTTTTGGGAGTGGATGGATTCTTATTGGCATAAGGAAGATGATATTCCTACAGATAACATTAATGTAGATGTATCCACAAAAGCCGATAAAAATGCAGGAAATATTACTGTTGAAAATGCAATCAATTGGAAACAAAAGTTAGGCATTACAGAAATACCGATTCAGTTGAAAGTAGATGGCGGAGTTGGATTTTCAATATCCACACTGTTAAATGGATATACTCAGAATGGTAAAAACATTATTGTAAATAATGGAGCAAATAATATAACAATAACTTGTGATAATACTTCTGAGTCTGATTTTGTAGCTACCTATGTAAAAGTTGGATCAGGAGAAATAGCTTTTAAATCCAGCACAGGTGCTCTTGTAACTCCTACAGACGGCGTGTTGAAAATGAATGGTTCAAAAGGCAGCAGAGCAATGATATGCAGGGTTAATAATGAATTTTTAATTTATATTCAAAATGTATAATCCACACCAATATTACGAGTTTGATAAAGATTGGGCTCTGCTCGAATGCAAGGACTCAAAAACTGCAAATATCTTGATTAATACCTATGCGCCTGCAGAAATTGAAGTGAATTGGGGAGATGGTTTAATTGAAACATTTCCAAGCCATAGAACATTATTTCGTAAACATCAATATGCTACACCATTTTCGGGAAAGATTAAGCTACGTGTCAAAGGAGGTCGGCTATCTATGGTAAAGGACTTTAAGATCTATAACCAAACGGATAATTTTGTAGTAAGACCAGAGACGATTTCTCAGTTTCCCAAAGTCCAAACAGTTTCAATTTCAGGTTTAGATTCGATGGGAACAATTATAGGAGAGTTTGCCGGAACTCTTCCGGATAGTGTAGAAAGTTTGACAATAGCCAACACTGCAAATACTGAATCTAATGCTACATTCAACTTTGCTTTGCTAAGTAAAACAAGCAGATTGAAGGAGATTTCTACGTATAATACAAGAGGGCAATCGCGGCTAAAAATATTAGGAAATATAACTGATATTCCTGCAAGTTTACAAATCATTAAACTTACCTCTGGGCTTAATGAGCTTTCCGGAAATATTGCAAATATTTCTGAGTCAGTTACTTATTTTGCTTGCTCGGGAAATGTTTCTCTATACGGTAATGTTAATTCTCTGAAGCCAGGCTTGACCACTTTCAGTATCAATGGTAATAGTGACGCAATAGCTATAACTGGTAATATTAAAGATATATCAAATGCTATAACAGTATTTGCTATTGACAGCATTAGTAAATCAATAAATATAACTGGCGATATTACTTTATTACCAAAACAGATTATGACTTTCTTTTTGGACTGCAATAATACTGTGTATGGAGATATTTCTTCTATTGGTGTTAGAGACAGCATCCACATAACAGGTAAAAATTATATCTCAGGGAATCTCTCATCCTTAATTTTGGTTACGAGCCTCATGATAAGTGG
>JAEXJU010000005.1 GCA_023448955.1 Bacteroidota bacterium | reverse complement strand
GCTCAGGATATACTACAGGCGGAAATAGCTGCCAAAATATTAAAATAAAAAATCCATCAACCGACAACTAAAAACTGTCAACTAAAATAAAGATGAATAAAAAAAATAAAATCACTTTGATTATCATCGTTTTTCTCCTGATTATCGGGATGAGCGGTATTATTTATAAACGTTTCGATTTGACGGCGGAAAAGCGTTACACACTTTCCGATTCAACGATTAAGGTTTTGGAAAACGTTAAAAAGCCAATGACGATTGAGGTTTATCTGGAAGGCGATTTTCCGGCTTCTTTCAAACAGCTTTCGAACGAAACGAGATTTATGCTGGACGAGTTCCGGAAAATCAATCCGAAAATCGATTATAAATTCCGGGATCCGATTGCTGAGAAAGTTCCGCAGGACACACTGAAAGCTATGGGAATGCAACCTTCCATTCTTCCGGATATGAAAGATGGAAAAATCTCCGAAATCGTAATGTTTCCGTATGCTGCCATAAAATATAATGGTTACGGAACTTCTGTTCCTTTGATTGTCCAGCAATCCGGAATTGATGCGGCTACACAACTCAGCAAATCGATTGAAAACCTGGAATATAATTTTGCTTCCACCATCAAAGGAATGACGGAAGAAACGGCTAAAAATATTGGTTTTTTAGTGAATCAGCAGGAATTAGGTCCGGATCAATTCCGTGGCTTTTTGGATTTGGCAATGGAAAATTATAACGTTGGTCCGGTAATTCCGGAAAACAAAACCGAATTATCTTTGGCTGATGTTCCGAAACTAAAACAAATGGATGCTTTGGTGATTGCAAAACCAAGAAAAGCTTTTACCGATAACGAAAAGGTGATTCTCGACCAATATATCATGAATGGCGGAAAAACGCTTTGGATGCTGGACGCTGTGAATGCTGAAATGGATACGCTTTTCCAGGCGAAGAAAATTATGGCTTACCCTATCGATCTTAACCTGACTGATTTTATGTTCAATTACGGACTGAGAATCAATCCGGCGCTGGTAAAGGATATGAAAAAATCGGCGTTGGTAAGGATTGTTTCGGGAGAAGTCGCTGGCAATCCGCAGTACAGCAGCTTTCTTTGGCCTTATTTTCCTTTAGGAATTGCTGAAACCAAAAATCCGATTACCAAAAATATCAACCCTGTAAAATTCGAATTTCCAACTTCGATTGATACATTGGGAAGACCAAATATCAAAACCAGAGTTCTTTTTGAATCCAGCGAAAGAACAATGAGCAAAACAGTTCCAAACTATGTGGCACTTTCTGAAATCGTGAGGACAGACAGCATCGGAGAAATGGAACGCCCTACTCCACCGAAGATTTTTGCAGTAGCTCTGGAAGGAAAATTCAAATCGGCCTATGCAGCAAGAAGTGAGAAAAATGCGTATCCCGGCTTCAAGGCACAAAGTCCGGAAAATAAAATGCTTGTAATTGCAGACGGTGATATTGCAAGAAACCAGATGTGGAAAGGACAACCGCTACCACTTGGCGAAGATCTGCTAACCAAACAACATTACGGTAATGCGCAATTCCTGAGAAATGCTTTGGACTATCTTTTGGATGACAGTAATATGATGGAACTGCGTGACAGAACCATCGAAATCCGATTGCTGGACAGACAAAGAATCGATGAAGAAAAAACCGATTGGCAATGGATTAATCTATTATTACCATTAGGAATTCTTGGTACGTTAGGCGCAGGATTTTATTTACTGAGGAAGAAAATGTTTTCTTAAAATCTTATTAATGAATAATTGAACTACAAAAATCCACAAAAGAAAATTAAATACAGAGAATTGTAAAAGATCAAAAAAATATTTTCAATAATATCTTCCTTTTTTGAACTTTCGAAAAATTTAAAAAAGATGATTGCTTTTGTAACTTTTGTGGTTTAGAAGAAATTTATAAAATGAAAAACCTTTTATTTGCTTTAATATCCGGAGTTCTGCTCGCCATTTCCTGGCCGACTTACGGCATTCCGTTTTTTATATTCTTTGCTTGGGTTCCACTTCTGATGATGGAACACAACATTGCCAAATTCAGTAATATCAAAAAGAAAAGATTAGCTGTATTCTGTTTTTCATACCTCACATTTCTGATTTGGAACTTTGTGACTACTGGATGGCTTTATAATTCGCAATTGCCTGACGGAAGCAAATCACTTTTGGCAGTTCTGTTTCCTGTTCTCACCAATTCATTGTTTATGGCGTTGGTTTTTGTGTTTTATCATATCTATAAAAAAAGCCAGGGAACTTATTTTGGATTGGTATTTTTCGTAGCGATTTGGATGGCTTTTGAAAAGCTGCATTTGGTCTGGGAATTTACCTGGCCTTGGCTGAATCTCGGAAATGTCTTTGCAGAATATCATCAGTTTGTCCAGTGGTATGATACTTTGGGTGCAACAGGAGGAAGTTTCTGGATTCTGATTTGTAATGTTCTTGCATTTTACACAATAAGAATTTGGGAAGCTGGAAGGAAAAGAAAATCATTGATTCAAAATGTTTTGATGACGGCTGGTTTTATCACTCTTCCAATGGTTATTTCTTTGGTTAAATATTATAATTATACACCAAAAACTGTTGGTTCAATCAATGTGACAATGCTTCAGCCGGCATTAGATCCTTACAATGAAAAATATCAGAAAGACAGTTTGACGATTGAAAACGATTTGCTAAAAATAGCTTCTGAAAATTCAGTTTTGCAAAGTGATAAAAAATCAAAAATCGATTTATACCTTGCTCCGGAAACCTCACTCCCAGGAATTGGCGGTTTCAGCGAGAGAGGTTTTAATAATAGTTTATTAATCAATAACATTAGAGCTTTTCTTTCCCAGCATCCAAAATCTGTTTTCTCGGGTGGAATTTCCAGCTATTATGTTTATAAAGAAGACGAAGAAAAACCATCAACAGCGAGCTATCTCAACGGACAAGGCATTTGGCTGGATGAGTATAACTCGGCCATACAAATTATTCCGAATCAACAGCCGGAAGTTTATCACAAAGCAATGCTGGTTCCCGGTGTTGAGATTTTTCCTTACATCAAAGTTTTCAAACCCATTTTAGGCGATGCGATGCTGGATTTGGGCGGAACAACGCGCTCTCTTGGAATTTCCAACGAAAGAAAAGTGTTCGCAAATCCTTACAATAAATCAGTAATTGCACCAATCATTTGCTACGAAAGCATCTATGGCGAATTCGTGACCGGTTATGTGAAAAAAGGCGCCAATCTTCTAACCATTGTGACTAATGATTCCTGGTGGGGCTATTCACAAGGCCATAAGCAATTGCTGGTTTATGCAAAGCTTCGTGCGATAGAAACCAGACGCGAAATTGCAAGAGCTGCGAATAGTGGAACAAGTGCTCACATCAATTCCCGAGGCGATATCGTGGATGAATTACCATACGGTGCAAAAGGCGCTCTAACCGCAAAAGTCAATCTGATTGACAAAGAAACTTTCTACACCAAAAGTGGCGATTTTCTTTCCAGAATTTGTCTTTTCGTGATTGGAGCGCTGTTGCTATTTATTCCGGGGAGAAAATATCTGACAAGGAAGAAATAGATTTGTAAAATTGTTAATTTGAAAAACCGTTATATGTAGAACGATTTCACGATTCAACAAATCAACCATTTTACAGCGTCGGCAAATACCTTTCCTTAATAATATTCAGATGATGAATATTGTGACCAACGGTTAATTTCCCGATTGTTTCTACTTTGATGTTATTTCCATTTACGATTCCAATCAATTGAAAGGCTTCTTCAGGCAGATTTTTGAAGAATTTGACGGATAATTTTCTGGTTAATTTGTATTCTTTAATCAGACTTTTCAAAGTTCGAGTTTCTGCATAAGAATTATCTGCCCAAGCTTCTTCATCAAATCCCGAAACCAAAGACTGGTCTTTTCTGGAAAATCTCATTGCACGGTAAGCAAAGACTTTTTCCGTATCTATAAGATGTTGCAACAATGTTTTCAAACTCCACTTTCCATCGGCATAAGCAAAATTGCCTTGTTCTTCGGAAAGCGACTCATAGATTTCTAAAGTGGCGTCAGAAGCCATTTTTAATTCTTCGATCCAATTTTCTGAAGGAACCAAATCAAGGTAACGCTGTATATATTTTTCGAATTCTGTCATAGTTTACGACTTCTTCATTTTATTTTTTGATAAATTTTAAATTGGCTACACCTTCTTTTGTTTCCACTTTAATGATGTAAACACCCTTATTTAAAGATGAGATATCAACATTAGTTTTTTGTGTCTGTTCTGTTTTTATAACTCTTCCAGACATATCCAATATGGTATATTTTACAATTTTTATTGGACCAATAATAGTTAAAATCCCACTAGATTGGTTTTGAGATATTTTAATTTTATCGTTCAGATTTGCTATTTCTGATGTGCTTTGAACATCACAATTATCTGTTGCAAAGGCTGGATACAATAGTTTATCAAAACAATTAATTTTTAGATCCGTAAGATTGGGATTATTTTCAATTTTTGGTAAATAACAACAAGTGCTAAACATAATAGTAACAAAACCAAATGGGCAATCACTCCAATCAGACAGCATGCACCAAGCGGTATATTTACCATTCTGAAGATTGAGACTTTTAAAATTATTATCATTAAATCTGAACAAAACATACGCTCTCTCGGTCAGATTCACAGAAGATTGAGATAAGTCAAATGTTTCTAATAAATTAAAAGAGCAATCCAAGGCAATCAGTGATTTTACAAATTGGAAATTCGTAAAAGATGTAATCTGATTTTTTTTACAGATCAACTGTTCTAATTTGCTAAGATTTGTAAAATCTATTGTCGTTATTTTGGCATAGGCACAATCCAAAACTTTCAAATTCTTAAAATTACTGAGTCCTTCTAATGAATAAATATTTTTTATTGTTAAAGGATTATCATAGTGATTCCAAAAATAAAAAACTGTATAACTAAAATCACTAAATCTTCCATTAAAACTAATGAGAGAAACATTCTCAGCTTCAGAAACCTGAATTTCTCCATCATTGTTTTGATCTATTTTTATGGAGTTGTTATTCAAATCCCTTACAAATCCGTTAGTAGATGTAGATTGTAACAAGAAATTTTTAAAATTAATATCCGGAAAATTGATATTTTGTGAATAGAAAGAACTCGCCAATGCGATGAAAAATAGGTTAATTAGTTTTTTCATAGATTTTTTTTTAAAGATATAAAAAATCCAGAAATAAATAAAACTACACTACATTTTAATCATTTTGGTTAGAAAAAAAAAAATAATTAATTATAAATCTATTGTCCATTCATAAAAATTCACTTCATCATATTTTTTGAAACCTGCGCTTGGATATAACTGATTGCCAATCATATTCTCTTTTCCCGTTTCCAGATACATTCCGCAGGAATTGGATGTAACGCAAAGTTCTTTAGCGCTTTCTATCAAAGCTTTGGAAAATCCTTTCCCACGAAAATTGGCATTGACATAAAGATCATTCAACAACCAATAACGCTTCATTCTTGTGGATGAAAACAATGGATAAAGCTGAACAAAACCTATCAATTTCCCTTCATCTTCTGCTACAAAAATTTCGGAATCTTTATTTGCCAATCTTTCGGACAAAAATTGTTTAGCTCCTGCTAAATCAGATGTTTTGTGATAAAAAATTCTGTACTCATCAAACAATTGGGAAAGCTGAACCAAATCTTCCTGAGTCGCTTTTCTGATACTATTCTTCATCTTCGTACTGTTCCAGATAATAAGTAAATGTAAAGCCTTCTACCTCATCTTCTGCGTCCTCCAAAGTCGTCAGAAGATCTTCAAACAATTCCAATTGATCCACACTCATATTCACAAATTCCAGATGAAGCGGCATTTCTAACTCACCAGAAATCGCATCAAACAATGCGTCCAGATTATCGCCAAAATGCTCCGGTAATTCCAATTTTGATTTAAGCTGTTCGTAAAAATCTTCATAATCGCCAATGTTGACGAAATCTATATATATTTCTTTCATTTTTTTAATTTTTGTCGGAAGTCGGATGATGGTTGATGGATGTTTATCTTCTGACTTCCATCTCCCAGCCTTTTATTTTTTCTCAAACGATTTATAATGATCTTTTGTAAGCCAAACATCACCGTTTCTGGTGAAAACAATTCGGTCTGCACCTCGGTTTCCGCAACTGTAATTGACATCGGCTTCGTAATATTGCTCACCTTTAGGCAATTGTTTTTCCCGATTGCTGAACTTATCGCCACCAATGGCTTTTCCCGGCAAAACTTCGCATAGATTGCCTTGTGAAGGATTCCAGCCTTGGCTTTTAGCATCAGACTTAGTGATGTAAAAATCAGGTAATTTGTGATTGGATTTGACATATGAAATAACATTCACCTCGTTGGTCAGTCGTTGTATCGAATTTTCATCAAAAGAATTTTCAACATCAGCTTCCTGGTAATGCTTGGTTTCAGATTTTGGAATTTCGGTCTTCTGGCTTTCGGCATCCGACTTTCTTTCGATTCGGTAATTCGAAATCAGATACATCGTCAGTATTCCTGCAAATGCTCCGATGAGAAAGAAAAACAGGGTTTTCAATTTTGGAT
>JAEXJU010000370.1 GCA_023448955.1 Bacteroidota bacterium | reverse complement strand
TTGCCGAGGTTGGTAATTTGTTTCAGATCTGTTCCGTCAATATTGATGGTATAGATTTCCATATTGGTGGGGGCAACAAGATTTTCTGCCAGCAAGTCTTTATATTCTTTGATCTCTTCCTCAGTTTTTGGACGTGATGAACGGAAGACCAGCTTTTTGCTGTCGTGGGAGAAAAATGCACCACCATCATAACCAAGTCCGTGAGTCAGCTGGTGCAGATTTTTTCCATCAATATCCATTATCCAAATCTCAAGATCGCCGCTTCTGGTAGAGGTGAAGGCTATCTTTTTTCCATCGGGAGAAACCACAGCTTCGGCATCGTAACCAGGTGAATTGGTTAGTTGTTTTGTGATCTTGCCGTTTAGATCTGCTTCAAAAATCTCAAAGTCTGAATAAACAGGCCATAAATATTTCCCGTCCTTTCTTGGTGCCGGTTTTGGCGGACAATCAGGATTAGCTTTGTGAGTGGAAGCGTAGATAATATGTTTCCCGTCCGGCATAAAAAATGAGCAAGTGGTTCTTCCTTTTCCGGTGGAGACTAATTTTAGGTTAGATTCTGCAGGTTTCTGAGTCAGGTCATAAAGATAAATCTGATCACATTGCGCACCTAATGAAGGATTCGTAACCTGCATTGTCAGCATTTTACTGTTAGGTGAGAAATAAGCCTCGGCATTATCTCCGCCAAATGTTAGTTTCGTAATGTTTTTCAGATTTTTTTCCTGTGCAGAATATGATGTTGAAATGCTTATCACAGAGAATATGAACAGCTTCGTAAAATTAGTTTTTGATGGAAACATCGATTCAGATTTTAATAAAACAAATCTAATGTTTTTATGATTGATAAAAAAATAAGCCTCGGTAATGAAGCTTATGATTTTTATTATGGCAGATTTATTAAAATTATTTTAATGAACAGCTTACAAGGTGCTGTTCGAAATTGTATGTACCACTTACAGAATGACACACAGATTTTACGAGTCCAATACCTTCTGAGAAATTGTTTTCTATCAATTTTGGTACTAAATTCGGATTTTGTGAGTTTGGTACAAACTGTCCATTATACGGCGAAACCTTATAACTTTGATTGTTTAATGTGATCGTAGTTTCTGGATATAATTTATAGGTAATATTCCCAAATTGATCCATACTGGGATCTCTGTATGTATAAGAAGCGTCTTTTCCAGGATGTTTCACCCACTCGAAATTTTCTGATGTATTACCCTGATTAAAATTATAAGATGTCAAACTTACCAGATGTCCTTTTTCATTTACTCTCCAATAACTGTAGCTTACAGTTCTATTGGGATAATGATTAGGTGGCTGTGTGTTGATATTTTCTACTTTGTAGTAGTTTTTTCCGTTCAGACTCACTTGTGAAACAATTTTTATAGAATCTACCTCGCCATTCGCAGTAAGCTCTGAGTTGAAGTCCGCTCTGTCATAGGTTTTGTAAACCCATTCATTCCCCACTTTCAGGTTGAAGAAAGATGTTTCTTGTTCTTGCTGTTCAGTAACATCATCTGTTCTGGAACACGACATTGTAAAAAAAAGAAAAGCCGATATGGCTAAAAAAGCTGATTTCATAGTTTATTAATTTTGGTTATGATAAAATAACGTTCCCTAATCAGAATTTATTTTGTTAATAATAAAAAAAATCCTGAGAATAATCTCAGGAAAGTATTTTATATTTTGAAAATTCATTTATTCGATGATGATTTTTCGGGTCGTTTTTTTATCCTCTATAGAAACAGTGCCAAAATAAACACCAGGTTTCAGACTAGAAATATCGATTTGATTGGAGCTATTTCTATTAACAATGATTTGTTTTCCGCTCATATCCGTCAGTTCAAAATTGAAATCTTTCGTGTTGTCAATTTTAAGGTTAAGAATTTTATTCGCAGGATTTGGATAAAATTGTACAGATTCTAAAAGTTTTAAAGTAGATAACTCTTCGGAAGCCAACGTTATTTTGGAAGCCACGGCAAAATGCTGTAAAGCCCCCAAAGCTGCTTTTCCAATATTGAATACATAAACCGGATCCATATTCGCATACAAATCATTAGCTGTATGAACATAAGGGTTGTTGTATCCGCCTTCAAATTCAAAATAGCCGGTAATAATTTCTCCATTCTGCTGAAAAAGAACATAGTCCGTGTTCTCTGCATTGTCATATTCCACACTTAGCGGAGAATACAACGTGGTGCAATTGGCTAATTCCTGAACAGCAGTTGCAGCCGCAGCATTATTGCTTGTAGGCGAGCTTTGGTCTTTATCGTGATACAGCTTGTTATTGGTTTTGTTTTTCAGTCCGCCAACCTGATCCAGATTAATTACCAGTTTTATATCCATCTTCGGACTGGTACCGTTTACAACTTGGGAAACATATCTGGAGCTTCCGAGCAAGCCCTGCTCCTCACCGGAAAAATGAATGAATTTGATGGAATATTCGGTCGGGACATTTTTTAATATTCTTGCCGCTTCCAGAATGATGGAAGTGCCACTTCCGTTGTCGTTGGTTCCCGGACCATTGATAGAATCGAAATGACCACAAATAATCACAAATTTATTAGGATAGACAGTTCCTGTTTTTGTTACGATCAGGTTTTTTGAAGACAATCCGCTTGCTGTCCAGGCGTGTTCAAAAAAATCGGCTGTGGTGTAGCCGAGAGCCAGGTATTTATTCTTTAGCCAATTGAAGGCATTTGTGTTCTGAGTGGTTCCGGTTCTTTTCACACCAATAGCTTCGAATTCCTGAAGGTATGTATTGACGTTGCTTTGAGAAACCTGATTTGCTCTGTCCTGGTAAGCCTGGACAAAAGTCTGAGCTTTGGGAAAAGCCAGCGTGGCGAAAGTCGCTAAAAAGAAAATAGATTTTCTTAACATTGTAGATTAAATTTTGCCAAAAATAAAAAAATCCTGAGATATTTCTCAGGATTTTATATTGATAACAAAGATTTGTAATTATTTTACTTGATCTACAACAGCTTTGAAAGCTTCAGGGTGGTTCATTGCAAGGTCTGCAAGAACTTTTCTGTTCAGCTCGATGTTGTTTTTCTTAAGAGCTCCCATAAACTGAGAGTAAGACATTCCGTGTTCTCTGGCACCAGCGTTGATACGCGTTACCCAAAGGCTTCTGAAGTTTCTCTTTTTCTCTTTTCTACCACGGTAAGCATATTGCATTGCTTTTTCTACCGCGTTTTTAGCTACAGTCCAAACATTTTTTCTTCTACCGAAAAAACCTTTAGCCTGCTTTAATACTTTTTTTCTGCGCGCTCTGGACGCTACAGCGTTTACTGATCTAGGCATAATGTTAATTGTTTTTTTGAAATGTGCGGCAACTGTTTCATTGCTCTTAGAGGCTCCATTTCAGGGTTAAAATTTTGAATTGTTTTCGAATTCTTATAAACCGAAAGATTTATAAAAACTACTTAATTGCTAATTGTCTCAAAACACTCTTCGTGTCCACATTAGCAACATAAGAAGTTTGCGTAAGATTTCTCTTTTGCTTCGTTTCTTTCTTTGTCAAGATGTGGCTTTTGAAAGCATTCTTTCTTTTGATCTTTCCAGTTCCGGTAAGAGCAAAACGCTTTTTAGCACCTGATTTCGTTTTTAATTTTGGCATTGTTCTGCTTTTTATAATTTGTTATCAATATTCTTTCTAGTAACAATTTTTCAGTTTACAAGTGTATCAATTGTCACATTGCTGAATTGTTACATTAATCTTGGGCGTGTCCTTCACTCACTCATTCCGCTACGCTTCATTCGCTCATTCAGGTCGGGCTATCCATTACAAGTCCTCGCACAGCCGCATTTTCCGCCGCTTGCTGTGGGCTTTTCATTACTATCCCTCACGCAATTAAGTTTGCAAAAATACAAAAAAATGTTGAAAGTAGAAAAACAAAAACCCCAAACTGATTTGAGGTTTTTACATATACAGAGATTTTGTATTTTATTTTGCAGGCTTCTTAGGACTCATCATCATAATCATCCTTTTACCTTCAAGCTTAGGAAGCTGATCCACTTTTCCAACGTGTTCTAAGTCTTGAGCCAGTTTCAAGAGAAGGATTTCTCCCTGATCCTTGAAAATGATAGATCGGCCTTTGAAGAAAACATAAGTTTTCAGTTTAGAACCTTCCTCCAGGAATTTTTCGGCGTGCTTTTTTTTGAAATCATAATCGTGGTCATCGGTTTGTGGCCCGAATCTGATTTCTTTTACCACTACTTTTACCTGCTTAGCTTTTAGTTCCTTTGTCTTTTTCTTCTGCTCGTACAAGAATTTTTTGTAATCCAGAATACGAGAGATGTAAGGTTCTGCCTTATCGGAAATAACAACTAGATCCAATTCCTGATCTCTTGCTATTTCTAAAGCTTTTGCTAGTGGGTAAACTCCCGGTTCAACATTGTCTCCCACCAAACGTACTTCCTTGGCACGGATTTTTTCGTTGATTTGATGAAGGTCTTCCTGGACTGGACGTCTCATCGGACCTCTGCTGTTGTTTCTTTTTAGTGCTATGGTTTTAAAATTTTAAAATTAATAATCAATGATTAAGGTTTAGTTTCCTAGTTCGAATGTCGGCTTTGCCTGTTCCTTAAAGTAAGTAATAAAAGCATCTATTGACATCTCTCCAAGGTCGCCTTCGCCTCTTCTTCTAACAGAAATTGTACCGTTCTTTTGCTCATTTTCGCCCACTATGAGCATAAAAGGAAGTTTTTTCAATTCGGCATCCCGAATTTTCTTTCCGGTTTTTTCGTTTCTGTCGTCTATCAAACCACAAATATCGTGATTTTCCAATAATTGTGAAACTTTTTTTGCATAATCTCCAAACTTTTCACTGATAGGCAAAATGGTGAATTGCTCAGGACTTAACCAAAGTGGGAAATCGCCGGCGGTGTTTTCAATAAGAATTGCAATAAATCGTTCCATAGAACCAAATGGCGCTCTGTGAATCATTACTGGTCTGTGCTTCTCATTGTCACTTCCGTTGTACCAAAGGTCAAATCTTTCCGGTAAATTATAATCTACCTGAATCGTTCCAAGCTGCCAACTTCTTCCCAAGGCATCCTTTACCATAAAGTCTAGTTTTGGACCGTAAAAAGCGGCTTCGCCATATTCAGTTACGGTTTTCAATCCTTTTGATTTAGCCGCAGTGACGATTGCATTTTCTGCTTTTTCCCAATTCTCGTCAGAACCAATATATTTTTCTCTGTTTTCCGGATCTCTTAATGAGATTTGGGCTGTAAAATCAGCAAATCCAAGTGAACCAAAAACATATAATACAAGGTCAATTACTTTTTCAAATTCCTGCAACAGTTGGTCTGGCGTACAGAAAAGGTGAGCGTCATCCTGAGT
>JAEXJU010000366.1 GCA_023448955.1 Bacteroidota bacterium | reverse complement strand
AGGTTATATCCTTGGCTTTTCAAAAGATTATGCAAAAGCGGAAAAGATGTTGGAAGGTTTCCACAAAGAAGTGATTTACAGATTTTAATCGAATTTATATAACTAAGTCTTCGACTCCGCTCAGACTGACAGCTCTAAATTATAGTTAGCATTAGCGTTGTCACATTGAGCGGAGTCGAAATGTTTAAGTACAATAATAACAATGGCAAACGAAGTAAAACCGACTTCACGAAATGCTCTTTACCGTATTTCTCAGTTGATGGGTTTTCTTTTGGGTGCTCGTTTTTTTGTGGCAGTTCTGCTGGTTTTTGCATTGTATGTCTCCACATTTTTTCTGTTTAACAGAGAAGAAAGTTTCAGAAACTTTGTTTTCGATTACAAAGTTCACTCGATTATCATTTGTTCTGTTCTCAGTATTTTGGCTGGAGGTATAATTAATCGGTTTTACGACAAGGAAAAAGACCAAGTGGTTAAACCTTTCCGTTCCAGATTACAGAACTTTTTAAAGGAAAAATATTTTTTGACAGCTTATGTTGTTCTGAACACTTTATCGCTTGGATTAGCATTTTTCGTGTCGCACAGAGTTTTTATTTTCTTTCTGATTTATCAGTTTCTGATGTGGTTTTACAGTCACAAACTCAGTAAAATTCTCGTTCTTAACAATTTCACTTTTGTATCATTAACACTTTATCCGTTCTTCGGAATGCTGATTTATTACCAGACATTTTCGCTCAAGATTTTATTTCTGGCCATTTTCCTTTTTCTGATGTTGATTATTATTGATGTTACAAAAGATACATTGACTAAAAATGCCGATAAAATGTTCGGCTATGATACACTTGCAAACAGATTAGGATTTCAAAATACAAGGTCGATTCTTTTAGTTCTATTGATTATAACTTTTTCAATTTCTGTTATTCTGAGTGTTGGAATCGGGTTCAGAAATATAATGGCGTGGTATTTTCTGCTGACAACAGTTGTAATTATTGGAACCGTTTTTATGTTGTTCCGAAACCAAAAAAATGATAAATTTAAATCTCTGAATCTCCTTAGATTATGGATTTTCTTCGGGATTTTGGCAATGTTGTTTGACGGAATCTTCCACAAATATCCTTGGTTGATCTAAAAAAAGTAAAAAATGTCAGTAACTATCAGGAAAAATAAAAAAGAAGATAACGAAATACTTGCAAAAATTATCCGATCCAGTTTTCACGATTTTGATGTGAAGAACACTTGTGGGACAGTTTACACAGACCCGACTACAGATAATTTATTTTCTTTGTTTCAAGTTGAAAATTCGGCCTTGTTTGTGGCAGAAGAAAGTGGTGTTATCTTAGGTTGCTGCGGTATTTTTCCAACAGAAAATCTTCCTGAAAACACAACAGAATTGGTCAAATTTTATCTTACAAAAGAAGCCAGAGGAAAAGGAATCGGAAAATTGTTAATGGAAAAATGTCTTGAGAAAGCAAGAGAAATTGGTTATCAGCAAGTTTATCTGGAGAGTTTGCCGGAATTCAGCAAAGCTGTTTCCATTTACGAAAAGCAAGGATTTCAGTACTTGGAAAAAGCTTTGGGAGATTCCGGACATTCCGGCTGTAATCTTTGGATGATTAAAAAACTGGATTAATATTATATCGAAAAGTCTAGAAACAATTAAATAAAAAAGTCCAATAACTTTTTTGGATTGGACTTGTTAGATAATTTCTCGCTGATTGAGCAATTTTAGAGATTTTTATTAATTACAATCTGCTAAGTCTATAAAATCTGCGAGAATTTAAAGATTTAATTATTCAGAATTAAATTTCTGATTTTATCCGAAAATATCATTCAGAACTTTCGCCAATCTCAAACCTCCGTACAGCAATTGTCTTTCCAGCGTAGGTTCAAAACGGTAATTATAATCATAGCTCAATTTGGAATCTTTCGGCGTTTGATAATAGATTGAATTGGCAATTTTGTGACTGTCAAACAGCCATTCTTCCAATGTTCCGCTTTGGATTTGCTTCACTTCATCTTTTGATTTTACATCTAAAAGATTTGCAAATTCGGTATAAGTATATTTTTGGTCATCCACGAGTTTAGAATCCCATAGTGAATGCAGATTCGTGTTTTGTCCAAAGTAAGTCAGTGTGATTTTATTGCCACCCAAATCCTCAGCTCTTCCAACGTGCAAAGGCTGATGGAGATCGCCAACCAAGTGAATCAGGAACATCAGAGCCTCTTTTTTATCTTTTTCTGACATATTTTTATCCTTTATTTTTTCAGACAAAGTTTTGATTTGAGTATAAAGATTCGGAGATTTTTGAACAGATAAAGAATCTTTAAATTGCACAAAATTCTTCTGTGGATTGATATTGACATAATGCCAAGACGAGGTTTCTTTCCAAACACCGGTTGTATCAGATTTGATGAAATCCGGCCAGTTGGCGTAGTAAGCCATTTTTTGGTCGCCGAACAATTTTTTGATATTCCTCTGCGCTTTGGAACTCAAGTGATGTTGTGCAATTTCTGCCACTATTCTGTGTCCGGTCAAACCCCAAGCGAAGCAATAGAATGACGAAAATAGAAGTGTTGCGAATGCCAATTTTGATAAAATACGTTTCATTTCTTTAAATTTATTTCAGACTGCAAAGATAGTTTTAGCTTAAGTTTTATCCCTTAAAAAACAATGTTAAATATTATTAAACTTTTGTTTGATTTTTTTCAAAAAAGGCACAAAATGAAATTTTGGATTGCTAGAAATAGCAAAGTTTAATTTGCGACTTTTGAAACAACGTTAAATTAAAAAACTTGCGGCTTTGCGATGATTAAAACCAAGTTAATTTCCTTAAATTTGCGTTTTCCCAGAATGAGACTTTTCAATGAAGAATAATCAGGATTTTATCGAAGTTTACGGAGCCAGAGAGCATAATCTCAAAAACATATCCGTGAAAATTCCTAGAAACGAATTGGTCGTTATCACAGGGCTTTCCGGAAGCGGAAAATCGTCTCTTGCTTTCGACACGATTTTTGCCGAGGGACAGCGCCGTTACATCGAAACGTTTTCGGCTTACGCCAGACAGTTTTTGGGTGGTTTGGAACGTCCCGATGTTGATAAAATCGAAGGTTTGTCTCCGGTAATCGCCATTGAACAAAAAACAACGAATAAAAATCCACGTTCAACCGTTGGAACGATTACAGAATTGTATGATTTTCTGAGACTTTTGTTTGCGAGAGTTTCAGATGCTTATTCATTGAGTTCTGGCAAAAAGCTGGTAAGTTATACAGAAGAGCAAATTCTGGAAACCATTAAAGATAACTTCAACGGGAAAAAAGTGTATTTGCTGGCTCCTGTTGTTCGTTCCAGAAAAGGACATTACCACGAATTGTTCATTCACCTTTCTAAAAAAGGTTATTCACAAGCAAGAATTGACGGTGTTTTGCAAGATATTGAATACGATTTGAAACTTGACCGTTACAAAACCCACGATATAGAAGTGGTAATTGACCGCTGGATTATCGGTGAAAATGCATCTGAAGCCAGAATGCCAAAATCATTGAAAACAGCTTTGGAAATGGGAGAAGGAATCATTGCGATTCAGGAAATGGCACAGGATGAAGTTCACTTTTTTAGTAAGAATTTGATGGACGATTCTACTGGAGATTCTTTGGCTTTGCCGGAACCTAACACATTCTCTTTCAACTCTCCGAAAGGTCATTGCGAGACTTGTAAAGGTCTTGGAACCATTAAAAAAGTTAATACAGATTATTTCGTAGACAATGATAAATTGTCAATCAACCAGGGTGCATTGTTGCCACTGGAGCAACTCAAATCCAACAAATGGATTTTATCTCAGATCAAATCGATTCTAGAAATTTTTGATCTTGGACTGACTACGCCATTTAAAGATATTCCGAAGGAAGCTTTGGATTACATTTACTATGGCTACAGCAGCGATGTGACAAAAGAACTGAAACACGCCGGAATCTCGAAAAAAATCAAAATCAATTTTGAAGGTTTGGTCAAAATCCTTGAAGAAATTGTTGAAGAAAGAGAAAATTATGATGCTGTTTTGGTAGAACGAAATTTCACAACCGAGGAAACTTGCCCGATTTGTAAAGGTGCGCGTCTTCGTCAGGAAAGTTTGAGTTTTAAAATCGATGGAAAAAATATTGCGGAAGTTAACGGATTGTCCTTATTGGATTTAAAAGATTGGTTAGCGGAAGTAAAAGATAAATTCAGTGATAAAAATAAAATTATTGCGCACGAAATTCTGAAAGAAATCGAAACCAGGTTACAGTTCCTTTTGGATGTTGGTTTGGATTATCTGAGTCTCAGCAGAAGTTCAAGAACGCTTTCCGGCGGCGAATCCCAGCGTATTCGTCTGGCAACTCAAATTGGTTCTCAATTGGTGAATGTGCTTTATATTTTGGATGAACCATCAATAGGCCTTCATCAGCGTGATAACGAAAGATTGATTAAATCTCTGAAAGAATTGCGTGATATCGGAAACTCAGTCCTTGTTGTGGAACATGACAAAGATATGATTTTGGAAGCCGACCACGTTTTGGACATTGGTCCGAAAGCAGGGAAATTCGGTGGCGAAATTCTTTGGCAGGGAAATCCGAAAGATATTACCAAGGCCAACACCATAACAGCCGATTATATAACTGGAAAACGTAAAATTGAAATTCCTGCTGAACGCAGAAAAGGAAACGGAAAATCAATTGTACTGAAAGGTGCCACGGGAAATAATTTAAAAAATGTAACGCTTGAGATTCCACTAGGGAAGTTGGTCGTTGTTTCAGGAATTTCGGGCAGTGGAAAATCGTCTTTGATTAACGGAACTTTGTATCCGATTCTGAACCGCCATTTTTACAGAGCAATTCAAGAACCTTTACCATATAAAAGTATCGATGGTATTGATAATATCGACAAAATTGTGGATGTAGATCAAAGCCCGATTGGAAGAACGCCGCGTTCCAATCCTGCGACTTACACAGGAATGTTCACGGATATCAGAAATCTCTTTGCTGAATTGCCGGAAAGTAAAATCCGTGGTTACAAAGCGGGACGTTTCTCTTTCAATGTCAAAGGCGGAAGATGCGAAACCTGCCAGGGTGGCGGTTTGAAAGTGATTGAAATGAATTTCCTTCCGGATGTTTACGTTCATTGTGAAACCTGCCACGGCAAACGTTTCAACCGAGAAACACTGGAAGTTCGTTACAAAGGAAAATCGATTTCTGATGTTTTGGATATGACAATAAACGAAGCTGTAGAATTTTTCCAGCCAATTCCGAAAATCTTTAACAAAGTCAAGACTTTGCAGGATGTTGGTTTAGGCTATATTACAATTGGACAGCAATCTACCACTCTGAGTGGAGGAGAAGCCCAACGTGTAAAACTGGCGACGGAATTGTCTAAAAAACAAACCGGAAATACACTTTATATATTAGACGAACCAACAACAGGACTTCACTTCGAAGATGTAAAAATATTGATGGAGGCTATCAAACAATTGGTAGATTTAGGAAACTCATTCATTATCATCGAACATAATATGGATGTTATTAAATTGGCGGACCATATCATCGATGTTGGGCCGGAAGGCGGAAAACACGGCGGTCAAATCATAGCTGAGGGAACGCCCGAACAAGTCATTAAATCCAGAAAAAGTCTGACTGCTAAGTTTCTCAAAAAGGAAATGTGATTTTGGTACTAAATTTGTGAATTCCTGAAGAAAAATCTTATGAAGTCATTTAAAATTCATATCACAGCTGCAATATTCTTATTAGGACTTATATCCTGTGAGGTAAGAAGTACAACTGGTGTGAGAACTGTAAACGGAAAATCAATCCCGCCAGGACAAGCGAAAAAGTTTTACGGAACCAAATCGGCTAGACCATTTGCACCGGGACAGAATAAATAACTTCTCATTGCGTTTATTTTAATATTAGATAGCGATATAAAAACAATCCCTTTCCAAATGTGGAAAGGGATTATTTTATTAATTAATTTTTGAGATTATTTTTCAAAAACCATATATCCAAAAGATCCAAGACTGATATCAGATCCGTTAATTAATGTAGTTTTTTCACCCGAAAAAACATTTTTATAACTGGAGTTCAGATGGTCATCTTGAAGTTTCAGATTAACATTTTCTTTAGTTGTATTGATGAGTACTAGGACTTCTTTATCTCCATTTTTTCTGAGATAAGCAAGAATCTTATCATTGGCATTGGTGTTAATCCAGTAGGTTGTAACTGCTGGATCACCACCCCGCAAAGCCGGATTTTCAGATTTAAGGGTAAGTAATGTTTTGTAAAAGTTTTCCAGGTCATATTTTCCGGTCCACGGAATAGGATCTTTTTCAAAAAACTCCAGACGTTTTGCCTTCATAGGAAGTTCCTGCCC
>JAEXJU010000116.1 GCA_023448955.1 Bacteroidota bacterium | reverse complement strand
TTCTGACACTTTTTATTTATCTTACAATTGTTTTTTTCCATTCTTCAATTTGTTCTTCGGCACTTTTTGGCTTTTCCTTTGGAAGTTTTATTTTACTTGAGTCCAAAGTTATTGTCAAAGGAATTTTGTAAATATTCGTGTGATATTCTCCCTCAGAATCTTTAACTTTCCATTTTGCATCACGAAGATAATAAGTTTCATTATCCTCTAATTTCACTAAATCTGCTCTTGTATTAAACAATTCTACATAAGAAAAAGCTCTCAAATCAGAATCTATTTTAATAAAATCTCCGGTCATTTCAACATCGGCTTTTTTAGCTTTTTCGTTTTTAAATTTCTTCAGAATCATTTTTTTTCCTCCAGAAATATCTTCAATAAAAGTGTGAGTGTATACTTGTGCTTTTTGTTCTTTTTCTAGTTTTTCGTTTGGAAGATAGTATCCAGAATTTTTGTAAATATATTTTGAACCATCACTTGGAGAATCTGTTTTTGCAATTTCAAAAGTATGTACTAAGCTTCTACCATAATCATATACCATAAACCAATAACCAATATTCGATTTTGAAAAACGTCCATAATATGACTTATCTTTAGAATTGTAAAAATGGTCATTTGCATTTTTATAACCATTCTTATGATTCTCCATATAATCCTTAATCAAATAATCAAACTGATAAGTTTGTGAGAAAATATTATTTAACAAGAAAAAAGTAATAACTATTAGTGATTTTTTTTTCATTTTGTGATATAAATTGTTTAGTACTTTACAAAGTCTCCTTCAACCAATCAAAGAATTCTCTCTGCCAAACCAAACCATTCTGCGGATGAAGCACCCAATGGTTTTCATTTGGAAAATAAAGGAATTTAGTTTTGAGACCTTTCAATTTTGCAGCCTGGAATGCTTCCTGACCTTGCTCGTAAGGAACTCGGAAGTCTATTCCTCCCTGGATAACCATAATTGGCTTGTTCCATTGGTCCACGAAATTACTCGGATTAAATTCTGAATAGGCTTTCGGAGTTGGTTTTTGCCAATAGCTTCCACCTAAATCCCAATTGGCAAACCAGAGTTCCTCTGTTGTTCCGTACCAGGATTTCATATCAAACAAACCATCGTGTGCAATAAACGTTTTGAATCTGTTTTCGAGAACACCAGCCAGCATATATACGGAATAACCGCCGTAACTTGCGCCTACAGCCGCAACTCTATTTCCATCTACATATGGTAAAGTTTTTGCAAAATCGGTTGCAGACAAATAATCTCTAATCGGTTGTCCGCCCCAGTCGCCGCTGATTTCTTCGTTCCATTTTACACCCCAGCCTGGCATTCCTCTTCTGTTTGGTGCCACTACAATATAACCATTTGCTGCCATCAAAGCAAAATTCCATCTTGTGGAGAAAAATTGGGTGAGTGCAGATTGTGGTCCGCCCTGACAATAAACCAAAGTCGGATATTTTTTATTCGGATCAAAATTCGGCGGATAGTGGAACCAAACGCCCATTTCTTTTCCGTCCGTGGTTTTCACCATTTTCAGTTCGGATTTTCCAGGAATTAATTTTGAGTAATTCTCTTTATTGATATCAGTAATCTGCTTCAAAGAACCTTTAGCATCAACTTCGAACAAATCTGCATTATGATTGATATCAGTTTTTGTGACCCAGAGTTTTCCTTTGTTTTCTAAAACAATATCGTTGATGTCAAAATCGCCTTTGGTCAATTGTTTTACTGATTTGTTCTTGACATCAACCGAAAACAATTGTTTTGTCCCTCTGAAAGCCGACGTGAAATAAATCAATTTGGAATCCGAAGCCCATTTTACATCGCCTGTTACACTTTCGTCCCAAGTTTTCGTTAGATTGGTTTTTGCTTTGGACTTCCAATCCATAATGATAATGTCATTTTTATCCGCTTCGTAACCATCTCTTTCCATAGAATTCCAAAGCAGGAATTTTCCATCATTACTGAATTTCGGATTCACATCGTAACCCATCATTCCATCGGTTAAATTTGTAGTTTTTCCGGAAGCCAGATTATATGCGAAAATATCTGTGTTCGTGCTTTGAGCGTATTCGGCGCCTGATTTTGCCTTCGTCACATAGAGCAATTCCGAAGAATCCGGACTCCAGACAAAATCTTCTGCGCCACCAAATGGTTTCTGAGGTGAATCAAAAGCTTTTCCTTCCAAAAGATCTTTGGCTTTATCTGGCGAATCAGAAACATTAACCACAAAAACGTGATTGTAAGAACCGTTATTCCAAGCGTCCCAATGTCTGTGATTAAGGTCTGTATAAATCTGAGCTGTCGTTTTTGGTAAGTCTTTGTATTTATCTTTTCCTAGAAGATTTTCAATGTGAACGGCTTTACTGAAAGCAACTTTTTTCCCATCCGGAGAAATTACAATATTATCAACTTCGCCAATGCTATAGAATTCTGACCAAGTCTTTCCTGAATCTTTGGAAAGATAAATTTTATTGTTTTCTAAAGCATAAATTCCGTTATTATCCCATTGAATCAAGCTTTTCTTTCCTAAATCGATTTTAGTAGATTTCCCTGAGATATCCAGCCAAAAAGTTTCAGAATTAGACTTTTCGGTTTTGAGGTCTGTTTTGCTGATCTTGTAAATTAAGGAAGAATTATCCGGAGAAACGGATTGCACGCCAAGCCTGTTAAGCGTCCACATTATTTCCGGTGTCATTACCTGTTGTGCATTCATCATAAAAGGTGCTGCAATGGCTACAGCAAGGATATTTTTAAACTTCATTAGATAAATAATTGGTTTTGAAAAAGTCAGACGAAGGTATTAAATTATTGTGTAAATTTGAAGATAACTTAAAAACTAATTTCTATGAAAAAACTTTTACTCTTTTCTTTATTTATTGTATTTCAATCCTTTTTTGGGCAAATTGAATTTGAACCTTATGTCAATCATAGTTATCAAAGTTATACTGCTACATTGAAAGGGTCTGGAACAATCTATTATACAACAGACGGCTCTGAGCCGAACATCAATTCTCCGTCGGGATATCAGGAAGTAATGATTACTATAAATCAAAACACCCAGATTAAAGCAATACTAAAGAATTATTCTGGTCAATTTTCCGGCGTACAAACAAGAAATTTTTATTTTGGGGAGTTGCCTTCTAAAACTGTTTATTTCAAACCACCTTCTTCCTGGAATCCAAATTCAGTATGTGTGTGGCCGGCAAGAATTGATCCGGAAACATTAGTAGATTACACTGTGGCACAACCGATGACAAAAACGGACTGCGAAGGATGGTATAAATATACTTCTGGGTTTTATAGATCTGGATTTACATTCGACAATTGCAGACTATCTAATCTTGATCCTCTTTACCAGAGCACACCTTATATTGAAACTGCTAATATCATTTATTATGATTTTTCAGCAGGTCCTATTTCCAATCCGCCAGCTTGTCTATTATCTGTTAATGATGCCAGCAAAAAAGTAGCCGTTGTGAAAATTTTCCCAAATCCTGTTCAGGATTATATCAATATAGAATCAGATAAGAATTTTACAGCCTATGAGATTATTGATGAATCCGGAAAACTGATTACTCATAACGATTTTAAAAGTACCAGAATTGATATTAGTAATTTGACAGCAGGTCTTTACTTCATCAAATTAAAATCTCTAAGTAATGAAACCAACATTGTGAAATTTATCAAAAAATAAGTTTTCATTTATTAATTTATAATCATTATATTTGCGCTTCAAAATTTTTATTAAGACGATACTATGAGTACAATATTTACGCTGTTTATGATTCTTATAATCATCGCTAGCATTTTATTAGTTATCATTATAATGGCGCAAAATCCGAAAGGCGGTGGTCTTTCCGGTACTTTTGGAGGAGCTTCTTCTGCTACATTTGGGGTACAAAGAACCAATGATTTTATGGAGAAAGCCACCTGGACTCTGGGAACTGTAATTGTAGTTTTAATTTTGCTTAGCATTATTCTTACTGGAAAACCATCCCAAACTTTACCAACAATGCCAGCTCCGGTAAAAAGCGAAGCTCCTGCAAAACAGGCACCTGCTAACACAGCACCTGCAACACAAATGCCAGCAACTCAAGCTCCAGCTAAATAAATTTAAATAGCATACATAATTATATTAGCTTCCTTTTAAAGGAAGCTTTTTTTTAAACTTTAAACTATGAAACCACAAATTAAAAACTATTTTTACCTAGTTTACATTTTAATTGGATTATCATCACTAGCCGGCTGTTCAAGGTCTAATGGAGATGACGAAAAAGAAAATGAAGATCAGGTCAATAAATGCCAGAATGTAAACGGCCTACAAGTAATCCAAAATGGAGAATATCTTAATTTTACAATCAATTCTAATGAATCTGCATCTTACGAGATAGGCTTTAATCAAACTGGAAACGGATTTCCAAGCTATGGATTTGTCGTTAACGAAAAGACTTTTTCTCGTAGTATTAACAATGTCGATGGAAATGGTCAAATGTTGTCTAATGGTATGAGTTATTCTTTCTTTGTTAGAAAAATTTGTTCAGCGGACTCAAAAAGTGATTGGGGATTTGAAAAGGCGATTAGTATTTCCAATAATTTTTGTAAAGTACCTACCGAGCTTAAAGTAGAAAATTATTTGTACAACAGAATACAATGGAAGATTGATACATACACCAATGGACAAACACCAGCCTATTATCAGCTCCAGTATGGGGAGCAAGGTTTTACGCTTGGCAATGGCACTGTTGTAGAAACAGCACAAAATACTTACAATGCTCCTTTTGTAGCCGGAAAAAAATATGATATTTATGTTAGATCATATTGTAATGGCACTTCCGGATGGGGAGAATGGACTAAACCTATTACATTTCTGGCAACTGTGACAACCGGATGCGTAGCTCCAACTTTTGCTAATTACACCAATGAAAGCACAAGTGGAAGTTATTTCCGTACTACCATCAATTGGGATAATGACGGAACATCACAATATCAGGTGTCTTTATCTACTAGCTCCGGAACACCTACCAATTCTACACTGTATGATATTTCTGCGCCAAATTCAGTAGTGTACACCAATCTTTCTAAAGGAGTCAATTACTATTTTTATGTCAGAAAAAAATGTGGAGCTAATTCTTTTACAAGTTTCTATGGCCCATATCTAGTTAAGTGGTAAAAAAATTAAACGCTTCCAATTTTGGAAGCGTTTATTGTTTCTAATAAAGTTTTTTCTCCTCAAAACATTTTTTCATCAGCAGCTGAAAACATTCACCCATTTCGTCAGACGCTCTGCCAATGGCATTTTCCAGCATATTTCTGACTTGGGTTTCGGTAACGCCGGCTTCCGTCCAGCTTTTACCAGAAGTGTATGAATTAAGAATAAAAGGCATTATCCTGTCTATAGCGCAAGCAAAAATTGCATCCGGCGTTTCTTCTTCTTCAAATTCGATCCAAAGATTATAAAACTCTGAGGATAACGGCTCATCTAATATTCCGAAAATCTTCTTGGCCGCCAGTTTTTCTCTTTCGAATTTGCCCTTCATCCCTTCTTCATCGAAAAGAAAAGTATCGCCTGCATCTATCTCTACCAAATCATGTATTGATAAC
>JAEXJU010000273.1 GCA_023448955.1 Bacteroidota bacterium | reverse complement strand
CGCCATAACAGATCGACACTTTAAAATCGGTTCCCAGAGCTTTAAAAACCTGCTCTATTTGCAAAGCTAGTTCTCTTGCCGGAACCATTATCAATGCTTGAACTCCTTTCTTGTCAGATTCTAAATTTCTGAGAACAGGAAATAAAAATCCCAGTGTTTTCCCAGAACCTGTTGGCGAAAGCAAAACAATATCTGTTTCTTTTTCGGACGCTTTATATATAGATTTCTGCATCTGATTCATATCAGTGATCTGCAGTTTCTTGAAAATCTGTTGTAAATCCATTTTGCAAATTTAGTGTAAAGAATTGTCTTAAAATGATAAATGCGCAGTAAACTGTTTAATTCTTTTTGCGTTTGATTGTCAGAGGTTTAATGTGGTTTAGTATCTGTTTAGTATCTGATTTTATTGGTGTTTTCGATACAGTTTATAATATTGCGATGCTAGTTTTATAACAGATTGAACATATTATAATATTCTTTTGTAGTGTGAATGATCTATCAGAATTTTGATGTTGATTAGAAAGTTTATCAAAATTATGTTTTTTATAAACTATAGTTAAAAAAATATTATTCATTTGACCGTGCGATATTTAAAGATTTTTAAGGCATACTTAGTAATAAAAATATTTTTTATTTCTGCATTTCTGATGGCATTTTGTAATATAAAGGGTCAACTTGGCAGAGTAGGCGTGAACACTGAAACGCCAAAAACGACTATGGAAATAAGGAGTAAAATAGGTTCCGATGGAAAATCACTTCCTACAGATATTGCCGGCCTTCAGGCTCCAAGACTTTCAAGAGAAGAACTGACCATAAAAGGGAATAATCTCTACGGTGCGGAACAAAAAGGAGCCTTAATTTATATTTCAGATATTACGGGCGGCGATAATCTCTCTCAGAGACTTCAAATTACGTCTGTTGGATACTACTATTTTGACGGAGATTATTGGGTTAAGATACTTGAAGAAGGCAGAAAATCATCGATAAGTAAGCCTGTTAATTCTGAAAATCCATCATTAGCTTTTTGTTCATCTCTTTATGCTGAAGCATTTGGTGAACAATTGGTAAAACAGAAGACCAGCGAAGATGTTACAGGTTTGTCAATATCTCATACAGTTCCTCAAAATGTAGCATCACAGACACTGATGTTTACAATTGTTGGATATGCGACTAAAGCGAGTCGGTCAAAAGATTCTGGGATCGGTATTTTTGAACTTTATCAGGATTCAATAAAAGTAGCTTCAGCTTATATGGTTGTACAAAACGGAAATACGACACCTGAATTTCCTGGCTCTGCCATTTTAATAAAGCGTGTGACGCTTACCTCTGGCGTTTATAACTTTAATGTTAAGTTTAAAGCTATTGGCTCGGATATGATTGTCAATTCTAACCAGAAATTCTCGGAAGATTTTAATGAGGATATAGAAGAAGTTCTATCCAAATTGAAAGTTGAAATATTCACAAGTTAGTGTGTTTTTAGAGTGTGTTTTCAATGGCTGGAATTCCGTAAAATTCTGGCCATTTTTTTTATTAAGAGACTGTTTGAATTTGTAATTTATTTTTAACAGTAAGAAAATTAAGGTAATCTAGCTTTAATTTCTTAATGAAAATCAATTGATTGATTACTTAATTATAATTGACTTAATTCACTATAATCCTTAATGTTAAAGTAGAAAACAAACAAGGTTTATTTTAATTTAGAAAATTAAGAGAAAGTAATAAAATTTTTTTAAATAAAATTTAAACAGGCTCTATATTAATTCTGATATTATGTGATTAATATTGAAAAAAATGATTTTAAAAATATTTCTACCAATAGTTTTTGGGTTTAGGATAAACGATTTACTGAGCCATTAAAAAAATGGATAAATCAATAAATTATTTATAGAAAATCAGAAGCTTTATTAAATTTGTAGCTGGTAAAAAACGTTTTTCATTAATAATGTTAAAAATTTTATTATTACTTATTCCGATTTCTGTATTTGCACAATATACAACCAAGGACATTGATTCTCTGATGGATTACGAGGTTAAGCGGTTAAGAGATTTGGCAAAATTTCAGGATATAGTTAAGTTAAGTAAGAATGTCATACAGCAATCTGAAAGAATTAACTATCAAAAAGGTCTAATCTATGGTTATGCAAGATTAGGAAACGCAGAATGTAACCTGAAAAATTTTAAAAATGCAATTGAAGCACTCAATATTTCGCTCAGACTATTAGAAACTTCCGAAATAGAGGATAATGTAATCCGAACGAGTATTTATACAGGAATTGGAAGGTGTTATTCAGAATCCGGAGCATCTTATAAACAGGCAGCACATCAGTTTGAGAAAGCTGAGCCATTTGCTAAGAAAATAAAAGACCAATATGATCGTGATGTTTACTTGCATATCATATATAATAATCTTTCGGCCATTTATCTCCATCTTAACGATGTGAAAAAGTCGGTAGAATACGTAAGAAAAACGCCTGCGCTGGAAAAGGATTCTTACGCTTTAGCTAGCCTTGCGAGATATCATAATTTTTATACAGGAATCAGAGACTCCGCAAGATATTATGCAGAATTGGCAGCAAAATCTGTGTCTAATGATTATGATAATTCTTTACTCCAAAATCAGTGGGGAAAATACTATCAGGATGGAAAAGATTACGATAGAGCGATACAATATTATAGCAAAGGTAAAAGAATGGCTCAAAAAGTTCGGGAGCCTAGATTTTTGTTGGAATCTCTTGATGGCCTGGAAATATGCTATGAAAAGAAAGGCGATGTAAAAAAAGCATTGCTGTATTCCAAAGAAAAATCCAGAATTCAGGATGGTTTGAAGAGCAGGAACGTAAATCATTCGGATTCTGCAATAGATAATTTGCTGAATAATAAAGACAATGAGGCCAAAAAAAGACTGTCAGATCTTCAAAAATATGGAATAATTATTTTTATAATGTTATTCGGATTTGTCGGACTGAAAATATACAGTAGCAGGAGAAATCATAAAAAATCACAAAACATTATCATCGAAAAAGAAAATGAAAACCAAAAGTTAAAAGAACAGCTGAACGAAGCATTTGAAAATATTGTCCTATTAGCAAAAGATAACAATCCTGAGTTTATAATCCGATTCAGCGAAATTTACCCTGATTATTATAACAAACTAATTACAATTGAACCAAAATTATTGAATACGGAAATCAAACTCTGTGCGATGATTTTTCTTGGCTTCTCCAGCAAGGATATTGCGGACTATACTTTTGTAACTTTGAAAGCAGCGCAACACAGGAAATTCAGACTAAGAAAAAAACTTAATATTCCTTCTGATGCTGATATAAATACCTGGCTTAATGTTAATTACTGAATAATTTTAGTTGTTATTTTATTTTGATAATAATTAAAAGATATCCATTGTAGTTTTATAAAAATGACGTACCTTTGCACCACTTTTGTGAGCGCACTTTTGGCGAAGTAAAACATTAACAATTAACATCTTCCGTATTTTTCAAGATTCACAGTAAAGCCAAAGTTTGAAAAAGAAGGAATACAAATTTTTTAGAAAATGTCAAAAGAGACAAATTCAGCAGAGGTTCTTTTGAACCAAAACGTAGCACCGGAACAATTTGATTGGGAATCTTTCGAATCAGGACTTAATGCAGAAGACAGAAGCGAGAAGAAAGAACTGGAAGAAATCTACAATGGTTCTTTAAACGATCTTACAGATAACGACGTGATCGTTGGTAAAGTTGTAAGATTAACTGATAAAGAAGCTATCGTAGATATCAACTTCAAATCTGAAGGTGTTATTTCTCTTAACGAATTCCGTTACAACCAAGGCCTTAAAGTAGGTGATGAGGTAGAAGTAATGGTAGACAGAAGAGAAGACAAAACAGGTCAGTTACAGTTATCTCACAAAAAAGCAAGAACGCTTAAAGCTTGGGATAAAGTAAATGAGCTTCACGAAACAGGAGAAATCGTTAACGGTTTTGTGAAATCTAGAACTAAAGGTGGTATGATCGTAGACGTACACGGCATCGAAGCATTCTTACCTGGTTCTCAGATCGACGTTAAGCCAATTAAAGATTACGATCAGTTTGTAGGAAAAACTATGGAGTTCAAAGTTGTGAAAATCAACCCTGAGTTCAAAAACGTAGTAGTTTCTCACAAAGCATTGATCGAAGCAGATATCGAAGGTCAGAAAAAAGAGATCATCGCTCAGTTAGAGAAAGGACAGGTTCTTGAAGGTACTGTTAAGAATATTACTTCTTACGGTGTGTTCATCGACTTAGGAGGTGTTGATGGATTGATCCACATTACAGACCTTTCTTGGTCTAGAGTGAACCACCCATCTGAAATCCTTGAGGACGGACAGACTGTAAAAGTGGTTATCCTTGATTTTGATGATGAGAAAACAAGAATCCAGTTAGGTATGAAGCAGTTAGAAGCTCATCCTTGGGATGCTCTTTCTGCTGACTTGAAAGTTGGAGATAAAGTAAAAGGAAAAGTAGTAGTTCTTGCTGACTATGGTGCATTCGTAGAAATCGCTCCAGGTGTAGAAGGATTGATCCACGTTTCTGAAATGTCTTGGTCTACTCACTTGAGAAGTGCTGGAGATTTCGTTAAAGTTGGTGATGAAGTAGAAGCAGAAGTATTGACTTTGGACAGAGAAGACAGAAAAATCTCTCTTGGTATCAAGCAATTGAACAAAGATCCTTGGGAAAATATCGAAGCTAAATATCCAGTTGGATCTAAGCACGTTGGAACTGTAAGAAACTTCACTAACTTTGGTGTATTCGTAGAGTTGGAAGAAGGAATCGACGGTTTGATCTACATCTCTGATCTTTCCTGGACTAAGAAAATCAAGCATCCATCAGAATTCTGCAACGTAGGTGATAAACTGGATGTTGTAGTTCTTGAATTGGATACTCAGGCAAGAAGATTATCTCTTGGTCACAAGCAATTGACTGAAAATCCTTGGGATAAATTCGAAACTAAATATGCTGAAGGAACTGTACACACAGGAACTGCAGTAGAAGTACACGATAAAGGTGCTTCTGTACAGTTCGAAGATGCTGAAGTAGAAGCATTCTGCCCATCAAGATTATTAGAGAAGGAAGACGGATCTAAAATCAAGAAAGGAGAAACTGCTGAGTTCAAAGTAATTGAGTTCAACAAAGAATTCAAAAGAGTAGTAGTATCTCATACAGGTATCTTCAGAGATGAAGAGAAAAAGAATGTAAGAGATAACTCTAACAGATCAGGAAATGTTGCTTCTTCTTCAAATAACGAAGAAAGATCAACTCTTGGTGATATCGATGCATTAGCAGAACTTAAAAAGAAAATGGAAGGCGGGAAATAATCTCTGATTCCATTTCATATTCTAAAGCCACCTTTTTATTTAAGGTGGCTTTTTTACCCAAAACAACTAACTATACTTCTAATATTATGAGAAAAATTTTATCAATTATTGGTCTTGCTGCTAGTTTATTTGCTAGTGCGCAGATCAATTTAAGTGAGGGTTTTGAGAATACAACATATCCCGGTTTTACCAATGTTTCTTTTTTCAGAAGCAGCGTGATTACGGCTTGTGTTGGAACTTATGTCCTGAACAGAAACTTCTGGAGTGGCGGAACTGTAGGATCTACTACCTATGCTTCTACAGCCTCTAACGGAGGAAAACTAGACATTTCTTTCAAATATAAAACCCATATCTATTCCGGAGGATCTGTAAACGGAACTATGAAAGTAGAATATTCCGTAGATGGAGGAAATAGCTATTCTCCAATCCAAACGATCAATCTTACCTCGGTTATTTCTTGCACCAACTTTACAGCAACACTTCCTCAAAGTGCTGTTCCCACAGGTTCAGATTTCAGATTAAGAGTTTCAGGACAATGGACTTCCGGTGATTATTGGTTGGTTCTCGATGACTTTAAGATCACGCAATCTCCGTTCTTGGCCGCTTCCGAAGTCAGCAAAAAGGAAAATGTGGTTTATCCTAATCCGTTTAATAATGTTATTTTTATAAACAATGCTGAGAAAGTAACTAGCGTTACTATTTCTGATGTTTCAGGTAGAACAGTCAAAGCGATGGATCGTGTTTCAAAGGAAATCAATCTTAGCAATCTGAAAACAGGTGTTTACATACTGTCAGTCAAATATATGGATGGAACAACTTCCACAGAGAAAATTGTTAAGAAGTAAAACAAAAAAACCGGAAATTAATTTCCGGTTTTTTATTATTCTGCAGCTTGTTGTGCATCATTTTTGAGTTCATCAGCTTTATTTTTTAGCTGATCTACTGTCTGATTTGCTTTATCTTTCAGATCGTTACCGAACTTCGTCAGATTATCTTTAGCATTATTAATGGTATCTTTTACCTTCTGCTGATCTTCCGGAGAAGATTTTTTGTACTTCCACCAAGCTAAAGCGCCAAGTCCTAATAAAGCTAACAATCCGTTTGTCTTATTTCCCATGATGTAAATTTTTTTTGATTAATATTTTACTGCAATTTAATAGAAAAATTTATGCCATCATACGATTTTTAAGAAAAAAATTATGGCGTGCCCTTCAC
>JAEXJU010000252.1 GCA_023448955.1 Bacteroidota bacterium | reverse complement strand
CACACCCACTTCTTTTGCGCGCTGGGAAGACTGTGCTGTTTTCAGGTTAATAAAATTGATTGCCGATAAAATGACAATAAGCACTGCCAGCGAAAAAAGAATGAGAATGGTTTTGAAATCAGGTTTCCCAAACCAGGTAGATTCTGCGTGGAGTTTCATTTTGTCAATCCTCGTGAGCAAAGAGTCATTTGGTCCGTAAGTATCTATAAACTGTTGTGGCGTTATGCCCATATCTTTAGAATTGATTTGCGCCCGAAGCATAATGATGTCCAGGAATTTTCTTTCAAATTCTCTTGGGTCTGAGCCTTTTTTCAGAAGAAAAAATCCGGCATAATTGAAATTCCCCCAAGCTTCTTTATCATTCTTAAGCTGTTCCGCGGGTTTAAAAACAAATTCTGGTTTCATCTGGCTGTTTCCTTCCGGAAGTTCATAAACAGCGGTGACCACGAAAGTTTTGTTGTTAATTTTAATCGTTTCTCCCGCAACATCGGTCTTTCCGAAAAGATTTTTTGCCGTGCTGGTAGAAATAGCGATGCTGTTGTCATTTTTCAGCGCATCTTTGTAACTTCCCGCCACAAGTCTGAAAGGGAACAGATTGAAAAAATGGTCAGAAACACTCATTCCACCTTTCTGAAAAGCTGTTTTCTTGGTTGTCACCATTTTATAGCCCATATCGGAACCGTTCATCAGAACATAATCCTGAACTAAGGATATTCTCTTCAATGAATTTTCTGCGTAAGGAATTGAAATAGCGCCACCATAGACATTTTCTTTTTTATTGTAAGCCTGAAAATAATAAATATCATCCTTCTTCGGATTCCATTTTTCATAAGATTCTTCGTCATTCCAATGCATCAGAATGAGCATAAATCCTGTCACTCCAACCGTTAATCCAAACAGATTGATAATGGTGGAAAGCCAGTTCTTTTTATAATTTATGAAGGCAATTTTGAGCCAGTTGTTGAGCATAATTGTAGTTTTTGGTTGATGGTTGAAAGTTGTCGGTTGATGGTTTTGAACATTTATTTTTGGCTGATTTTCCATCAACTAACAACCGACAACCATCAACTAATTTTTTATTCAAAATTTTTAGCATCTGCTTTTTCGAAAACATCTTTTCTTTGGGAAGAATGTTCTTCGGAGAAAATCTCGCCGTCTTTCATATTCACAATTCTGGAAGCGTAACCAGCGTCGTAGGAAGAGTGCGTTACCATCGCAATCGTAGAACCTTCTCTGTGAAGCTCTGCGAGGAGATTCATCACCTCGTTTCCGTTGGAGCTGTCGAGATTTCCTGTTGGTTCATCGGCCAAAATCAATTTCGGTCTTGTTACTAAAGCTCTTGCAACCGCTGCTCTCTGTTGTTGTCCGCCGGAAAGTTGCTGTGGATAATGTTTTGCTCTGTGAGCGATGTTGATTTTCTCCATAATTTCTTCCACTCTTCTTTTTCTTTCTGAGGAAGAAACGCCGTTGTAAATCAATGGCAACTCAATGTTTTCGTAAACCGTGAGTTCATCAATCAAGTTAAAATTCTGGAAAATGAAACCGATATTTTTCTTTCTGATGTCTGATTTTTTCTTCTCGGAAGTCCCGATGGTTTCAACCGATTCGAATTGATAAGAACCCGAAGAAGCGCTGTCCAGCAATCCAAGAATATTAAGAAAAGTCGATTTTCCACAACCTGAAGGTCCCATTATCGCTACGAATTCGCCTTCTTTGATTTGAAGACTTACATTGTTTAATGCGTTAGTTTGGACGTCTTCTGTTTTATAGATTTTTGAAAGGTTTTGAATATTTATCATTGTAGTATATTTTTAATTTTATGAATTGTTTAATTATTGTTTCCAGTTTTTAATGGTGAAATTCAGGCTTGTGTTTTTATCCAGCGACAAAGAAACATCTTTACCCTCTTCGATGCCGTCGATTTTCGCTTCCGTTTCCCAGCTTCCTTTGGTGAATTTGAATCTCAAATCGGGATAAGATTTGAATGTAATCTGTCTTGTAGTTTCGCTCGTTTTTTCGAGTTTAATTTTCTGTGGATTCCAATTTCCGATAGCCGATTGATTGCCTGTGATGTAAACGTCTCCACTATTTTCAGGAACTTTTACCGTTAAAGACACTTCATATTTTTCATTCGGCAGACCTAATTTTGCTCTTACTTTTTCTGCGCTGGTTTCGTCTAAAACTTTCATCAATTCCGGAATAAAATCTTTGAATGACGGATATTTTGTTCGGTTGTTCTCATAGATTTCCATTTTCTTTTCGAAGTCAGGAATCAGAACAAAAGAATTTTCTTTGATGTGTTGCTGTCTTAATTTCTCTGCCAGTTCGGGATTTCCGTTCGCTAAGGCAATTCGGATTTCGCCCGTTCTCACGATATGTTCGCCCACGCAAGACGGCCAGTAGGAATAGCCTTGCCCGTCCATTTTTCCTATAAAAGCTTCTGACATCAGGTTTGCACTTTCATTGATTTTCGATTCGTATTGACCTAAATATTGATTGACAAAGGAATGCCCGAACTCGTGTGTGATTAAAAAATTCGTCGTCTCCGGATGATTAAATCCAAATTCTGTATAATCTTTAATGTTATTTTTCTTTTTCAACGGAACATAAGCACTGCTTATCATATTGGCAATCTGTCCTTTATCCGACTTAAACATCGGTCCGTTGCCGTGCCAGAATACGTCGCTGTAAGGAATAACATCAAACGGATTGACGTAAAATCTGTAAGCCAGAAATTTCTGTCCGTAATATTTTTCCATTTTCGTCATATAGCAAGCCGGAATATTTTTTCTGACTTCGTTTTTTGCGCCTTCAATGAAATGACTTTGGTCTTTGAAGAATTTCGCAAGCTTTCTTTCGATGTAAAATTCTCTCAATTGTTCTGCGAATTTTTCTGCTGCTTCTTTTTTAGCCTTGTCATTTTCTTCAATCGGAAAAGCGTAGCCTTTAGCCGGAAAAACCTTGTGTTTCAATAAAACCTGATAAGACAAATCCTGTTGCTGACCAACAATCTGGAGATAATCCTGCATCGCTTTGATGATTTTAGAATTGTCATATTTTGCCATTTCCCGATTCGCCAAATCTGCCAAAGGAAGATAACTGATATCCGTTGTTCCGTCGATATAAAACAGTCTTCCCTGATGTTTTGCCACCAGATATTCAACAATGGAATAAGTTGCAATATTGGGATTGAATTCCACATCCACTTTGGATTGAGACTTGAAATTATCGGTAAATAAAAACATCACAAACGTCAAAATGCTTTTATAAATTAGCTTTGAGGTCATCATTTAATCTGAGTTTTCTAAGTTTATTGTTTAATTATTTTAAAGTGAATCGATGCTTCCGCCAGAACTTCGGCTCGCAGAAAATTTGATTCCTGACAGAGTTTTATATTTGATTTTAGCTAGAGAAGTTGCTTCAGCAGTCAATTCTTGAGAAACACTCAAAGTTACGCTTGATGTTCCAGTTGCATAGGCTTTTGCTATTTTAATATTTACATTTTTTGCGTCGAGATTACTTGCACTTTCCACATTGATTTCCGCATTATCAGCAGAACCACTCAGTTTTGCAGTACTTGCGGAATTGATATTTACATAAAGTTTTTTCGCATCAACTTTCCCTGAAAATTCGCCTGCATTTTTAAGATTAATGAAAACATTATCAGATTTAGAGTCTACAGAAATTCTTCCCGCACTTCTTGTTTCAAAAGTTTGATTTGTAGTATTGAAAATACTTTTCACTTTGACATTAGAAGCATTTTCAGCCTCAGCTTTTACTAAATCTTTCATATAAACAACCACTTTCGTATCTGCATTTTGAAGCGAAACATTGGGCTTATATTTTACATAAAGCATTTTATTTTTCACTTCGAAATCCAATTCAGAAATATAATTACTCGTCGCAACCGCTTTCTCTTCTTCAGCTTTTACAATTTCCACTTCAATCGCCTGAGAAGATTTCACAGCATTGAAAGCACCCAAATTGAAAGTCTTTGTCTCTGTTGAATTTTTATTCGAGAAATATTGTCCTTTCAAAACCGTAGTCGACGTGAAAAGACCTATAATCATTGTGATAATTAATAATAGTAGTTTTTGCATTTTTTATAATTTTTTAGTTTTTGAGTTTATTTTTGAATCTCAAGCATTTCGTATTTCTTCAATTCAGAATAATCGGAAGTAATGACTGATTCGCCTTGCTTCAATCCCGAAGTCACTTCATAAAAAAGAGGATTTTCTCTTCCAAGACTGATGTTTCTTTTCTCAGCTTTGTTATTTCTCACTACAAAAATCCATTTACCGTTGGTGTCTTTATAGAAATTCCCTTTTGGAATCATCACACTTTGCGTGTCTGCCGAAAGTTTTAGTTTAACTCCGAATGTCATCCCGATTTTTAGGTTTTCAATTTTTGCATCAATAAAATTCAGTTCCACAGAAAACTGTCCGTCTTTCACTTCCGGAAGGATTTTTGTGATGATGACTTCGTATTCTTTACCGTTGTTGTCGAGTGTTCCTTTGATTCCGTTCGTTAATTTATTAATATAATATTCATCTACTTTTGCAACCAGTTTGTAGCCGCCCATCAAATCAATTTTCCCGATGCTTTCTCCGCTTGTCAGATTTTGTCCGAGCGAAATATTGAATGACGACAATCGTCCAGAAGCCGGCGACATTATCAGGAAATTATTTTTGTTGGAACGAAGGATATTCAAACTTTTTTCCATTTGACTAATTGAATTATTAATCGCGGCAAACTGAGCATTTCTCGAAGTTTTCTCATTAGAAGCACCTTTTTCAACGATTTGTTTTCTGTCTTTTTGATAATTCAGATTTTGGAGAGCAATATCGTAATCAGTTTTCTTTCCGATTTCCGCATCGTATAATCTTTTCTGAAGATTGAAGCTTTGCAACGCTGTATTATAATCATTTTGAGACTGCAACAACTCCTTATCCTGACTGAATTCCTGATTTTTCAGTTCCAAAAGTGAGCTTCTCATCTGGCTGATCTGTTGCATAATTCCCGTTTCCTGATTCAGGTAATTAAATTCCGTATTCGGATTGTAAACTCTTGCGATGGGTTGTCCTTTTGCCAACATTTGTCCGTCCTCCGCAAAAATTTCTTTTACTGCACCGCCTTCCAAAACATTCACCAAAGAAGAATTGAGCGATTGCGTCTGCGCCGTCACCATCAACATATCCTCGAATTTTCCGTTTGTCACTTCATCAATTGTAATATCTTCTAATTTTACATTATAAGTTTTTTTCTGATTAAGGAAATACCATCCGAAAACCGAAACTGCCAAAGCAGAAATAACGATAATCAATATTAATTTCAGTTTAGATTTCTTTTTTACTATTTTCGTATCCATATTGACGATAAGTTATTTATCTACAGACTATTACACAATGCGAATGCCAGAGATTTATAATGTCATAACTCCCTGTTAATGTGATTAAAGATAAATTTATTAATTTTAAGACTGTTCATTATCGGACACTTTTTGTGCGGAAATGAACAAATTTAGTTGATGGTTGTCAGTTGTTAGTTGATTGTTCTAAATTTTCCTAAATTTTACAATCACAACTATCAACCAAGAACTGTCAACAGACAACCAAATAAAAAGAAATGCGAAAAAAGGAAGCTCATATTTTAATTGTGGATGATGACGAGGATATTCTTTTCTCGGCAAGAGTCTGGCTTAAGAAGTTTTTTACGGAAGTCAGTTGTCTCAGTCAGCCAAAAAATATTCTGAAATTTTTATCGGAACAGCAGGTTGACGCGGTTCTTTTGGATATGAATTTCAGGAAAGGTTTTGAAAACGGACAGGACGGATTGTATTGGATGCAGGAAATCAAAACACTGGAACCTCAGCTTCCCATTATCTTGATGACGGCGTATGGAGAGGTGGAACTGGCTGTTGAAGCTTTGAAAAACGGTGCTTCCGATTTTATTCTGAAACCCTGGAATAACGAAAAACTGTACGCTTCCGTGAACCTTGCGGTCGATATTTCCCGAAAAAATAAAAAACTGAATCAATGGGAAAACGTGAGCGTAAAAACCAATCAATATCAATTGGAAACGCAGTCTTTTGCGATGAAAGATGTGATGGAACAAATCACGAGAGTTGCACCAACTGATGCCAATGTTTTGCTTTTGGGAGAAAACGGAACCGGAAAATATGTTTTGGCAGAACACATTCACGAGTTATCGGAACGGAAAAATCAGCCTTTTGTTCATATCGATTTGGGAAGCCTTTCGGAGAATCTTTTTGAAGCGGAATTATTTGGTTATAAAAAAGGAGCCTTTACCGATGCGCATCAGGATTACGCCGGAAAAATCGAAAATGCAGAGAACGGAACGGTTTTCCTTGACGAAATCGGGAATCTTCCGCTTCATCTTCAGACCAAATTACTGAGTTTGATTCAAAACAGAAAACTGTCAAGAATTGGCGAAAGCAAAGAGCGACAATTGGACGTGAGATTCATTTTCGCAACCAATGAAAATCTCAAAAAAGCCGTTGCAGAAAACCGTTTCCGAAAAGATTTGTATTACAGAATCAACACCGTTGAACTCAATATTCTAAGCCTGAGAGAACGGATTGAAGATATTTCAAATTTAGCCGATTATTTTTTGGAAAAATACAAACAGAAATATCACAAACCTGATTTGGTTCTCAATGAAAATTTAATTTCAGAATTAACGCATTATTCCTGGCCGGGAAACATCCGCGAATTGGATCATTGCATCGAAAGAAGCGTGATTCTTTCCAACGAGAAAAGCCTTAAATTGCTGATGCCTCAAAACGAAGAATCTGAAAATACAATTATAAATCTGAACATCGAAGAAATGGAAGAAATCCTCATCAAAAAAGCTTTGAAAAAACACCGGGGAAATATTTCTCTGGCAGCGGAAGATCTTGGATTGTCGAGAGCAGCGTTGTACAGAAGAATGGAGAAGTTTGAATTGTGATTGGTTGTTAGTTGATCGTTGATGGATTTTGAACACTTCGACTTCGCTCAGTGACAACTCAAATACTAAATGTTTAATTTTAAGCGATGTCAGGCTGAGCTTGTCGAAGCCTTTTTCATAATGAATAAAACTAAAATAATTTGGTTGATTTTTATCCTGCTTGCAATCGTCAGCGGAATTTTTGCGTTTGATTTTTATTCCCAAAACAAATGGATTAATTGCATCTTATTTTCACTTCTCAGTTTAGGTTGTATTATTTTAGGGCAAACTTCAACTTTATCATATATTCAGAAAACGGAAAAACTGCTTTTGGCAATTCAGAAAAAAGATTTTTCATTGTTCCCGAAAACTGAGGAAAACAGTCTGGTGGATAATGCCGTAAAGCTTTATTACCAAAGCAAAGAAGAACATCTTTCGCTATCTTCTTACAAGCTTTTGTATGAAGAAATTCTGAATCAGCTGGAAATTGGATTGATGATTTTGTCGAGGAATAACAACGAATGGGAAGTGTTTTATGTGAATCCTGTTTTTCTGGAAATCCTGGAAATCCCTAAGTACAATTCCTGGAATCTGTATGAAAATAAAGCGCCTGATTTCTATAAAATCATCGAACAAACCCATTACGAAAACTCACAGGAATTCTTTGATATTTCGATTAATGAAAACACGAAACAATCGTTTTCATTAAGGACAAAGAAAGTTCAGAATGTGAAAAACAGGTTTTGTATCATCAGTCTGGAATCCGTTCAGAAAATCATCGAACAAAAAGAAAAACTGGCGTGGAACAACCTGATGAAAGTAATTTCCCACGAACTACTGAATACTTTAACGCCCGTAAATAGCTTGATCCAGAATCTGGAATACATTGCCAATCAGGAAACTATCGATAAAGAAGATCAGCAGGATATGAAGGAAAGTTTGATGGTAATCAACTCAAAATCTAAACAATTACTGAATTTTGTGGATGATTACCGACAGGTTGCCGAACTTCCGAAACCAGTTTTCAAAACAATTTCGCTGACGAATATCGTAGAATCTGCACTCAATTTTTTAAAACCGGAATTTGAGAAAAATCACATTACAATTATCAATTCATTAGAAAATCAAACCATTTTGGCTGACCAAAAAATGATTGAAAGATGTCTGATTAATCTTTATCTGAATGCAATTTACGCTGTTTCTGATAATGTTGAAAGAACGATTAAAACAGAAATCAAAATGCAGAATAAACGTATCATTTTAAGTGTGGAAGATAACGGAATCGGAATCTCGAAAGAAATTCAGGATAAGATTTTCCTTCCATTTTTCACAACCAGAAACAATGGTTCCGGAATTGGATTGACACTCAGCAAAAGTATTATTGAAGCGCATAAAGGTTATCTAAATTATAAACCGTTGGAACAAGGAAGCCGATTTGAAATTTGGTTTTTGGAATAAAGAATGCACAAGAATAAAGAGCAAAGAAAAAAGACTTTCGATTCGAAAAATATTTTAGCGCAAAGGCACAAAATTTATTAGATTCAGAGTTTAGCAGTCGCAGAGATTTCATCTTAGATAAAATTTACCATTGGAAACTTGGCGACTTTTATTAATCATTAAAATAAAAAAACTAGCGCCTTTGCGATAAAAAATTGACACAATTATGAAAATAAAAAACAATGCTGGCGAAACGGTAGAATTTGAAGTATCGAAACTGAAAAACTCACTTCGGAATTCGGGAGCTGGTGAACAGTCTGTGAAAAAAGTCTTGGAAACTGTTTTGCCAAAATGTTTTGAAGGCATTACAACCGGTGAACTTTACAAAATGGCGTTTGAAGAACTGAAAAAAATCTCAAATTCTGTAGCTGCAAGATACAGTTTGAAAAAAGCTTTGCTGGAATTGGGACCTGCGGGATTTTATTTTGAGCAATGGATTTCGCGAGTGTTCCAGAACATCGGCTACAAAACTGAAACGGGACAATTGATAAAAGGACATTCGGTGACACACGAAGCGGATGTTATCGCCAAAAAAGACGATAAAACTTATTGGGTAGAATGCAAATTCCGGAATGCGGAAGACACGAAAATCTCTGTCACAACGCCAATGTATGTTTTGTCGAGAATCAAAGATATTTCTAATATTCAATACAACCTTTTCGGAACCAAAACCGAATTCACCGACGGCTGGCTCATTACGAATACTTATTTCACTAAGGATTCTGTAGCTTTTTCAGAATATTATGGATTGAGATTATTATCCTGGGATTATCCGAAAGATAAGAATATCAAAAGTTTGGTAGATCAAAATGCACTTTATCCCATCACTTGCCTCACGACTTTAAATGAAAAAGAAAAACAAAAATTATTGGAAGAAAAATGTGTTTTGGTAAAGGAATTATTCAATAATCAGAATCTATTGAATATTTTAGAACTTAATCAAGAAAAGAAATCAGAAGTTCTGAAAGAAGCTGGAGAACTGATGAACTCCAAAATATCGGAATAAAAAAAACCGCAGAATTTTCTGCGGTTTAACTTGTCTATATTCTATCAGTCTATTATCAGAAAGTCCAAAACTATTTCCCTTTCTGCGGCGGATAATTAGCCATTATCTCGGCCACAACTTGCGGGATTTGTTTTTGTTTAGATTTTGGCGAATCTACAGAAATTCCGCTTCCTGCTCCTTGCCAAACCAATTTTTGAGTTTTCGAATCAATGATGTCAATCACAATCGTTCCGCTGTTGTAATTATTGGTCCAGGTATTTCCCATTCCAAAGCCGCCGCCCCAGCCCCAAGGTCTTCCCCAGCCAAAACCCGCATTGTAAGAAGTTGTTACATCCTGAACTTTTTTATGAGATGCTTTTACATTCACGATCAAATCAGGATTTTGGGCAGATGTCAGCGCTTTCGATTGTAATTGCTTCGACAATTCGTTCAGAACTCTGTCTTTGTCCAGATCATTCAGTTTTAGATCATCTGTTCTTAGCAAATATGTTTTGTAATCGGCAAAATTGGCTGTTGCAGAATAATCAGATTTCACCTGGAAAGGGCTACAAGAAGTAAGTCCGAGTGACACTGCTGCCAGTAGGATGAATATATATTTTTTCATAATATAGATTTTTTGTTAATTTTTAGCTTTTTTTATAAAAGTATCCGTTTTTTTATCATAACCGTATGGGCAGTGTTTGCAACCGCTTTTACAGCAATAACCACGTTTCAAATGGAATTTTTCTGTAAAAACCTTATAACCTTGCTGGTTATAATAAAAGTCTTCATTTTCTTTGATGTCATTTACTTTCATAAGTTAAAAAACTGTACCAAAATTTTTATCTTTGATAGATTAATAAGTTTGATTTTTATGGCAGCTATTTCCGCCTTCCACTCCCGCTATCCCGAAAGCCTTTCCCTTGCCAATGCTTTTCGGGATGAGCTCCGTTCAAGTCGGGCTGCAGATTCGTCTTCCAAACAACTTTTGCCAATTAAATTGAGCATCAGCATCTAATTTCTAAACTCTACCTTCTCAGAAATGATAATCATCGTCTGTCAAAGATTACTCAAAAATACTAAAATTTCGGGGATTACATTGTTCCCGTTTATTTTGCTGAGAAGAAAATCGGACAGGCAGAATAAAGTATTAATCAACCACGAAAAAATCCACATCCGTCAGCAATTGGAATTACTGATTATTCCATTCTACATCTGGTATCTTTCAGAATATTATTTAAAATATCTAAAATACAAAAATCCGCAGCTTGCTTACCGCAATATCAGTTTCGAAAGAGAATCCTATGCAAATGATCAGAATCTGAATTATCTCAAAAAAAGAAAATTCTGGAGTTTCATCAGATATATTTAGATTCAGTAAAGAAATCATTATCAACACTTTTTCAAAATCTCTTGCATTCCAATATTACATTTTGCTGAAAAAAATTTCTCAGAATATAAAATAATCTAAATTTGCAGAATTATTTTCTAGACAACACAAATTATGTCGCAAGATAGCAGTGGTCATTTTGACCTCAAAAAACTTTCCTGGGTTGGCGTTTTGGTCTCTTTAGGAATCGTTTTCGGAGATATCGGAACATCTCCGCTTTATGTGATGAAAGCCATTATCAATGCAGGAAAAGCTGGCGGAATCATCTCAGAAGAATATATAGAGGGAGCACTTTCCTGCATCATCTGGACTCTGACATTGCAGACAACCATCAAATATGTCATCATCGCTCTGAAAGCAGATAACAAGGGTGAAGGTGGGATTCTCTCGCTTTATTCTCTTGTTAAAAGATTTAAGAAAAAGTGGCTTTACATCATTGCCATAATAGGAGCTGCGGCTTTGGTGGCAGACAGTATCATCACACCGTCACTAACTGTGATGTCTGCAATAGAAGGATTAGAACTTGTAACGCATAAACCGCCTGTAGTTCCAATTACACTATCTATTTTAGTAATTATTTTTGTGGTTCAGCAGTTTGGAACCAGTTTCATAGGTAAGTTTTTCGGTCCTGTTATGGTCCTGTGGTTTTTAGTTTTAGGAGGCTTTGGCTTGGTTCACTTAATAGAACACCCAATGATTCTGAAAGCTTTCAATCCATATTATGCCGTTAAGCTGATTTATAACTCACCTAGCGCAATTGTCATTCTGGGTGCTGTTTTTCTTTGTACAACGGGAGCAGAAGCCTTATATTCGGATCTTGGGCATTGTGGTATCAAAAACATCCGTGTAAGCTGGGTTTTTGTGAAAGCAATGCTTATACTTAATTATCTCGGACAAGGCGCCTGGTTGCTGAGCAATTATCACGAAGTATTCCGTGGCAAGAATCCATTTTTCGGAATTATGCCGGAGTGGTTCATTATTCCGGGGGTTATCATCGCGACGGCTGCTGCCATTATTGCCAGTCAGGCAGTAATCACTGGTGCATTTACAATGTTCTCAGAAGCAATGTCTCTTAACTTTTGGCCCAATCAGGAAATCGAGTATCCTTCGGGGATAAAAGGACAGATGTATATCCCGAAAATCAACTGGGGGATTTTATTATTATGTTTTGTGGTTGTGATTTATTTTAAAGAATCCGGCAGGATGGAAGCCGCTTATGGACTTTCTATTACTGTAACAATGCTGATGACAACTATTTTACTGGTCTTCTGGTTCCTGAAAACAAGAACGAACAAACTCTGGATCGGGCTTTTTGCAATTGTTTACATATTGATTGAAGGTGGATTTTTCAGTGCTAATATCATCAAGTTTTTCGAAGGCGGCTGGATGTCGGTTATACTTGCAGGCTTTATCGGGATATGTATGTATGCCTGGTACAACGGAAGAATTATTAAAACGACTTTCATAAAATTTGTGAAGCTCGAAAAATATATTTCCACAATCAAGGATATGAAACTGGATGAGACTATTCCGAAATATGCGACCAATCTGGCGTTTTTCAGCCGTGCAAAACGTGATGATGAAGTAGAATCCAAAATCATTTACTCCATCATTCGTGCACAGCCAAAAAGAGCAGATCATTACTTTATTCTTAATATTGTGAATCAGGAAGATCCTTACAGCATCAAATATAACGTAGAAGAAATACTTCCGGGAACCATTTATAAAATAAGCTTTTTACTCGGCTTCAAAAGAGACCGTAGAATAAATGATTATTTCCAGCAGATCCTTAGTGATATGATGGACGACGGAACTATTCCTCCAAGAAGTTCTCACCCTTCACTCAGAGCGCATAACATTCCTCCTGACCTGAAGTTTGTTATCATAGACAATGTTTACATTAATGATTTTCTGTTAACAATTAGAGACAAGATTATTCTTGGCATCTATAATTTTGTTAAAAAACTTGGAAGTAATGATTTTACAGCATATGGTGTTGCTAGTCATAACGTTGTAGTAGAATCTGCTCCACTTCTGGATCAAACCATCAAAATTGAAAGGATAGAAAAAGTCGAAACCAAGCATTACGACTAATCCCGAAAATTTGACTAATTTTGTATTATGGATACGAAACAAAAAGAGCTCAACATTGCCACAATAAAAGATGTTCTGAAGCAATACCTTCAGGATAAAGGATTTCGTAATACACCCGAAAGATATACTATTCTGGAAGAGATCTACAATATGGAGCATCACTTCAATGTAGATGATCTTTACCTTCTGATGATGCAGAAGAAATACCACGTCAGTAAGGCTACCATTTATAACACCATCGAGATTTTTCTTGATGCAGGATTGATTAGAAAACATCAGTTTGGAGAAAAAACCCAGAGTACTTCTTCTTACGAAAAGTCTTATTTTGACAAGCAGCACGATCATTTGGTAATTTATAAAACTGATTCTGATAAAGAAATTGAAGAAATCATAGAATTTTGCGATCCAAGAATCCAGGGCATCAAAGAATCTATAGAAAAAGCATTTGGCGTAAGTATTGATACCCACTCACTATACTTCTACGGACACAAGAAGTCTGAAAATTAATGAAGAAATCTCTTTTAGCCGTTCTCTTTCTGGTATTTATCAGAATATTTTCTCAAGATATTCCAGCTCAAAATCAAGGATTGGTAAAGGATCCTTTTTTCAATAATCAAAATCCTCAGGGACAATCCGGTAAAAAAGTTCAGCACAAGCACTCAGATACTTTTGGTGTAAGCCCGGACAAATATGAAGGAAATCCTGTTTTTTCAGGCAATGTTGTTTTCGAGCAGCAAGGTTCTGTTCTCACGGCTGACGAAGTGGTTTGGTATCAAAAAGAAAATTTCCTGAAAGCCATTGGCAATGTTGTCCTCACAAGTGCTGACGGAAGCAGAATTACAGCTGCAGAAATGGAATACGATGGTAATACACAACGTGGAATCGCCAGAAAAAATGTGGTGCTTACAGATCCAAAGCAGACCATAAAAACAGAAACGCTTTATTACGATAAAATTCCTAACACCGCATATTTCAACACTGGCGGAACGATTTACAGTAACGATGGAAGTGTGATGTACACTAAAACAGCGACCTATAATCTTAACTCAAAAATGATAGATTTTGTAGGACGTTCGAACATTGAAACAGATAAATATACCATTGTCAGCGATAACATCAAACAAAATCAAAACACAGGTGTCTCCGATTTTTTTGGTCCTACGACTATTAGAGACAAAAAAAAACCAATCAATTACGTTTATACAGAACAAGGTTCTTATAACTCGAAAACTGGTGAATCTTTTCTCAACAAAAACTCCAGAATACACAATAATGGCAAAATCCTGACAGGTGACAAACTGTACTTCAACAGAAATACTGGTTTCGGAAAAGGAACTGGAAATGTAATGCTGGATGATCCGAGAGAGAAACGCTACATAAAAGGTGGTTATGGAGAGATCTATGAAAAGAAAGATTCTGCGATGATTACCGATAAACCCTATTTTGTGAAAATTTTCGCAAAGGATTCACTTTATATGTCGGCAGATAAATTTCTGACTTTCCAGAGGCAAGATTCTGCCAACTCGCTCAAAAAGAAAAGTTTTCTAAGAGCATTCCGAAAAGTCCGTATTTTTAAATCTAATATGCAGGGACGTTCCGACTCGCTTAGTTTCAATGAGACTGATGGCGAGATGCACATGATGCGTAAACCAATCCTATGGATGGGTGCAAAACAGGTGACTGGCGATGAGATTCGCGTTTACAGCGATCCGGAAAAAGAAATCACAGATTCAATAAGAGTTTTAGGCAATGCCTTCGCCATCAGCAAAGCCGATTCTCTGAATATGAAAGATGAATTCAACCAGATCAAAAGCAAGAATATGATTGTCTACCTCAAAGACAACGCTATAGACATTGCAAAAGCCGTCGGCAATGCGCAAGCCATTACTTATGCCGATGATACCAATGAGAAGACTAAAGAAGTCACCAGAATTGGTGTCGCATTGTCCACTTGTGGCGAGATTGTTGCCAGTTTTATCGAACGAAAACTGGAACAGGTCGATTGTAATATCGGCGCTAACACAGATACTTACCCGATGAGTAAGATCTCTAAAGATCAAAGATTTTTCAAAGATTTTAACTGGAATACCAAAGACCGTCCGCAGAAATGGGGAGACATATTTTTGGACACGCCCAACTATCCGGAAGTGGTTTATCAATCCGACAATTCTCT
>JAEXJU010000211.1 GCA_023448955.1 Bacteroidota bacterium | reverse complement strand
ACATTGGCATGCAAACCTAAAGATTGAACATTTGGGGACTCACTGAGTTGTGAAAATTGTTTCTGATAATTGATATTAAGAACCACGTCATCTGTTTTACCCAGCAATGCCGGGTTAAACAGGAAATCTCCATCCACCAGATACTGCTGATAGAATGGTAATGTCTCCTGAGCTTTGACATTAATTATCACTCCTGAAGCCAGAAGTACAATGATTTTATATAATAAGTAACTTTTCTTCACAACACAAATATATAAAACTCTAGTTATTTTCCAGATATTTTCTCCAACGTTCGGAAGCTTCCTGCATATCTTTTGGCATCGGACTTTCAAAATACAGTTCTTTTTTGGTCACAGGATGTATGAAGCCAAGAGTGTGTGCATGCAAAGCGTGTCTTGGCAAAACTTCGAAAACATTCTGAACAAATTGTTTATATTTCGGAAGATTAACACCACGCATTATTATATTGCCTTCATAGCGCTCATCATTAAACAAAGTATGTCCGATATGTTTCATATGAGCACGGATCTGATGCGTCCTTCCTGTTTCCAGTTTACACTCTACCCAAGTCATATAACGGAATCGTTCCAAAACCTTATAATGAGTCACTGCGTGTTTTCCATGGCTTCCGTCCACATAAGTGTACATTTGCATCCTGTTTTTTGGGTGTCTCCCGATGTGACCCGTAACCGTACCTACATCATCCTGAACATTACCCCAAACAAAAGCCCAATAAAGCCTTTTCGTTTTTCTGTCAAAAAACTGCTTTGCCAGGTGACTGAGCGCATATTCGTTTTTAGCAATTACCAAAAGTCCTGATGTATCTTTATCAATCCTGTGAACCAATCCGACTCTGTCCAGATCGGAATTATAATTCGGATCCTTTGCAAAATGAAAAGCCAAAGCATTCACCAGTGTTCCGTCCCAGTTGCCGAATCCAGGGTGAACCACCATTCCGGCATCTTTATCCACCACAACCAGATCATCATCTTCATAAACGATATTAACAGGAATATCTTGTGGGATTATCACATTTTCTCTTGGCGGATGAGCAAGGAGCACACTGATTTCATCGCCTGGCTTTACTCTGTAGTTTTGCTTTACGGGATAACCATTTACCACTACATTACCAGCTCTGCAAGTCTGAGAAATTTTATTTCGGGAAGAGTTCTGACGGTGTATCAGTAAAAATTTATCAATCCTGAGCGGTTCCTGATTTTTATCTACTTTAATATTAAGATGCTCAAAAAGTCCGCTGTTTTCATCAGCAGAGCTATCATCATTGGTTAATTCGTCTTCCAGAAAATCTTCGTTTTCGTCCAGCATAATTTAATTTTAAAAGGCTCCAACTGATCGCTGAAGCCTTTATAATTTTTTATTCTATTACAACTTTTTTGGGTTTAGGCTTTTCCGCAGATTTAGAAGTTTGCGGTGTCGCAGAATTATTAGATTTTACAGTAGCTTGTGAAGAACCGCCGGAAGGACTGGAATTAGAATTGGCAGGCTTCGGTTTCGGAACTGATGTAGCAGAAGTTGATGCAGGCGGATTATTGGTTACCGGTGCTGGCCTTTGTTCTGTTGAAGGCATTTCCCTGTATTCAATCGGAGCCAATGTAGTATCTATCTTAGGGCGATACATATCATCCAGCTGCTTAATCTTGTTCTGGAGTTCCGCAGGTGTTTTTTTACTTGCCCAGAGGTCAATCTGCATTCCCTGATCCCGCAAAGCGCCAAACTCAGGATCCTGATAATAAACTATATCTGAATCATCTTTTCCGCCATCTTCGTGTTCCACGATGCCAACTTCAAATAATGCCTGAGCAATAATTTTTTTAGCTTCCTGAACTGTTCTTCCGACAACGTTCGGGATGGATACATTTCTAAGCGGACCAGAACCTATCACTAGGTCAACAGCAGAAAATCTCGGAATCTGAGTTCCGGGCTTCACACTGGTTCCATTATAAAGAATTCTGAGCACTGCATCTCTCTGTATGCTTGGTTCATAAAGCGTGTCCCCCACTTTCAGTCCTACAAGATTCAGCTGATTAAATGCCAGACCTTTGTATCTGTCTATAATATCTGGAATAGCGACTTTTGCCCAGGTTCTCGGATTAACTTTCAGGGTGATAATTCTTCCGTTCTTTACATTAGAACCAGGATTCGGATTAACTGCCAAAACCTGAAAAGGACGGAATTTCGGGTCATATTTAAAGCTGTCTACTTCATATTCCAGACCAGAATCGTCCAGGATTTTAATAGCCTCGTGCACAGTCATATTCATAACATTAGGAACGGGAACTTCTTCTCCGTGATTCGTATGAAATTCCAACCATCGGAATGTGAGCCATACCAAACCGGCAAAAAATGCCATTGCCAAAACTATATTAACTAATACTTTCCAGTGGAAAAGTGACTTGAACATAATTATTCTTTTTCAGAAATAGTAACGCAAAGATAGATAATTAAATTGTATTATTCTTTCATAGAACTGTCACAAAAAGAAAATCGGTCAATTGCTATAAAAACCTTATTTTTGTACTTTGAAATACTTATGGAGTCTATAACAATTCACGACAAAAATTTCGTACCTTACCTGAAACACGATGAAATTCAGGAAATTATAAAAAAATTAGCGGAAAGAGTTTATGAAGATTACAAAGATGAAACCCCTATTTTTGTAGGTGTTTTGAATGGTGTAATCATGTTTTTTTCCGATTTTCTAAAATACTATCCCGGAAAATGCGAAATTGCTTTTCTGCAGGTCAGTTCTTATTCAGGAACACAGTCTACAGGAATTGTCTATAAAAAAATGGATCTTACAAAAGATGTTGTAGACAGGCATATTATATTGATGGAAGACATCGTGGATACAGGAAATACACTGGAAAATCTTTTCGAATATTTTAAAAACACGCAGCGTCCAAAGTCTCTGAAAGTAGCTTCTCTTCTGCTAAAACCTGATGTTTTCCAAAAAGACTTCACGATTGATTATGTTGCTAAAGAAATCCCGAATAAATTCGTTTTGGGATATGGTTTAGATTATGATGAACTTGGAAGAAACCTGCCGGATCTTTATCAATTGGAAGAAGGCAGAATCAATCACTAACCGAATAAGAAATAATTATCTAATAAATTAAAAAAACATTATGATCAATATCGTTCTCTTTGGTCCACCGGGAAGTGGAAAAGGAACTCAAGCTCAACTACTTATTGATAAATTCAATCTGAAGCAGATTTCGACTGGAGATCTTTTCCGGTACAATATGAAAAATGATACAGAGCTTGGCAAACTTGCAAAATCATACATTGATAAGGGAGAGCTGGTTCCTGACCAGGTGACCATTGATATGCTTGTTGATGAGCTTAGAAAACCTACAGAAACTAACGGCTTCATCTTCGACGGATTTCCAAGAACAGCACACCAGACCGATGCTTTGGAAAACATTGTGAAAGACGAGTTAGGAACAGAAATTAGTGTTTGCCTTTCATTGGTTGTGGATGATGAAGTTTTGGTGCAAAGGCTTCTGAAACGTGGTGAAACCAGCGGAAGAACAGATGATTCTAATGAAGATATTATCAGAAACAGAATCAAAGAATATTATGCAAAGACAGCAGAAGTTGCTGATCTTTATAAAAAACAAGGTAAATATGTAGAGGTAAACGGGATTGGCGATATTTCAGAAATATCAGAAAAGCTGTTTGCTGAAGTAGAAAAAATTAAGTAGAAATTAGTTGATAGTTTTTGGTTGTTAAGTAGATAAAAGAAAATAGAGTAAAGATAAAAGACTTACAATCAGACGTTAATATTTTTAAAACATTGCTTCAATTATTTTAAAGTACTTAGTGGATAGTTTTTTTCCAACGACCAACAACTCTCAACCATCAACCAAAATATTATGTCCAATTTTGTAGATTACGTAAAAATTCATTGTAAAAGTGGCCACGGCGGAGCCGGATCCGCTCACCTCCGAAGAGAAAAATATATACCGAAAGGTGGACCGGACGGTGGCGATGGCGGGCGAGGCGGTCACGTAATTATGAGAGGTAATGCTAATGAATGGACACTACTCCCACTTCGGTACACGCGCCACGTAAAAGCGGAACGCGGACAGAATGGAGGTAAAAATCAATTGACAGGAGCTTATGGAGCCGATGTTTACATCAATGTTCCTTTAGGTACGATTGCTAAAAATGAGGATGGCGAAATCATCGGTGAAATCCTGGAAGACGGTCAGGAAATTATCCTTATGGAAGGCGGAAAAGGCGGTCTTGGAAACGAACACTTCAAATCATCTACCAATCAAACTCCTAGATATGCACAGCCCGGAATGGATGGGCAGGAAGGCTATGTAGTTTTCGAATTGAAAATCTTAGCTGATGTTGGTCTGGTAGGATTTCCAAATGCTGGAAAATCAACACTTCTCTCTTCTGTTTCTGCAGCCAAACCAAAAATTGCAGATTACGCTTTTACAACGCTTACACCCAATCTTGGAATTGTAGAATGGCGAAACTATAAATCTTTTGTAATGGCCGATATTCCAGGAATAATTGAAGGCGCAGCAGAAGGAAAAGGTCTCGGTCACCGATTTTTAAGACATATTGAGCGTAATTCCATTCTATTATTTTTAATTCCTGCGGATTCTGAAGACCATTTTCAGGAGTTTAAAATCCTTGAAAACGAACTAAAAGAATATAATCCTGAACTGGTGGATAAAGATTTTATCTTATCTGTATCAAAATCTGATCTTTTGGATGATGAATTAAAACGAGAAATCTCAGCAGAATTCCCGGAAAACAGACAGCCATTATTTTTCTCAGGCGTGACAGGCGAAGGTCTTCAGGAGTTGAAAGATGCAATCTGGAAAAAACTGCACGGATAATTTTAGGAACAATTATTGTAAACCCTTGCCCGAAAAAGATTTATTATGAAATATTTATTAAGCTTATTAGCAATCTTCGGAATAATATCCTGCAGTACATCGCAAGTATCGAAATATTCTAAAATAGAATACGAAGTTGGTCCTTGTTTCGGTTTCTGCCCGGTTTATAAAATCACTATTGACAATAACAGAAAAGCCGTTTTGGAAGCAGAACATTTTAATTTTTCCGAAGGCGGATCAAGAGACGATTTTAGCAAACCAAGAGAAGGAACTTTTACTGCGACAATCTCTAAGGAAGATTATCAGAAACTTGTAGAATTAGTTGATAATGCTAAGGTTAAGAATCTAAAAGACAGCTATATCGACAATCGAATAATGGATGCTTCAAAATCCGATCTCAGAATTATTTTCTCAGACGGAACTAAAAAATCAATCCAACTATCTGCTGGCGAAAAACCTCAAGAGCTAGTTACTCTCCAGAATTATATAGCTGAACTGAAACAAAATCAAAAGTGGACTAAAGTAAAATAAACTTTATTTTAAATAAGCTACCTTTGCAAATATTATCAATTCCTTCCATTTGAAGGAATTTTTCTTTAATTTAAAATATTATAATTGAAATTTGAACAATTAGGCTTAATCAAGCCAATATTAGACGCACTGAATTCCCAAGGTTATGAACAGCCTACACCCATTCAGGAAAAAGCAATTCCATCCATTTTACAGGGAAAAGATCTATTAGGAAGCGCACAGACGGGAACAGGAAAAACTGCAGCATTTGCAATCCCTATATTACAAAATTTATCTGGTAAAACACAGCCAAAACATCAGATCAAAGCACTGATTCTTACGCCTACAAGAGAATTGGCGATACAGATTGAGGAAAATTTTCAAGCCTATGGAAAACATCTTAAGCTGAAATCACTTGTTATCTTTGGTGGTGTGAAACAACATCAGCAGGAAAACGAACTTAGAAAAGGTGTTGATATTTTAATAGCAACACCCGGCAGATTGCTAGATTTTATTTCTCAAGGAATTATTAAACTAAACCAACTGGAAATATTTGTTTTAGATGAAGCAGACCGAATGTTGGATATGGGATTTGTTCACGATGTGAAAAGAATCCTAAAATTACTTCCACCGAAAAGACAAAATCTGTTCTTTTCTGCTACGATGCCTACAGAAATTGCAAAATTGGCATCTGAGATCCTAGTCAATCCAGTGAAAGCTGAAGTTGCGCCCGTTTCTTCTACTGCCGATACCATTCAGCAAAGTATTTATTTTGTTGAGAAAGACGATAAAAATGATTTATTGATTCACCTTTTGCAAGACGAAAAACTGGATCAGGTTCTTGTATTTTCACGAACAAAATACGGTGCGGATAAGATCGTTAAAAAATTGGTAAAATCAGGAATTTCCGCTCAGGCAATACACGGCGACAAATCTCAGAATGCCAGACAAAATGCGCTCAATAATTTTAAAGATAAAAAAACCAGAGTCTTGGTTGCTACCGATATAGCTGCGAGAGGTATTGATATTGACGAGCTGAAATATGTTGTTAATTATGAGTTGTCCGATGTTTCGGAGACTTATGTCCACAGAATCGGAAGAACAGGAAGAGCAGGTTCGGAGGGAACTTCTTTCTCATTTGTGGACGGCCTGGATCTTGCCAATCTTAGAAGTACTGAGAAATTAATTGGCAAAAAAATCCCTGTAGTAACAGATCATCCTTTTCATACGGACAATCTTGTGGAAATGAAAAGAGACTCTAACAACAAACCATTTGTTCCAAAACCAAAACCGCAAAGTAAAGAAAGTATCAGCTTCAAAAAGCCCAAGAATAAAGGATTTTTTAGGAAGAAATAAAGCAAAACCGGAATTAATTCCGGTTTTTATATTTTAAACAAATTTGAAGCGTTTTCAGTCGTAATCCTATCAATTTCTGCAAAATCAGATTTATAAATATCTACCAATTTTCCTGCAACCAATTCCAGATAAGCGCTTTCGTTTCTTTTACCACGGAATGGAACCGGTGAAAGGTAAGGCGAATCGGTTTCCAGAACAATTTTATCTAAAGGAATTTCATTCAAAAACTGATCTATTTTACCATTTTTAAAGGTCACAACGCCACCGATTCCGAGAATAAAATTCAGGTTTATGGCGTGTTTTGCCTGTTCCAGATTTCCGGAAAAACAATGGAAAATCCCACGCAGTTTTGGATGCTTTTTCCTTTCCAGAACCTCAAAAGTTTCATCAAAACTGTCTCTGGTATGGATGACAATGGGCAAATCTTTTTCGATTGCCCAGTCAATCTGCTGCTCAAAAGCTTTAATTTGGATATCCAAAGTTGATTTATCCCAATACAGATCGATCCCAATTTCACCAATAGCAGGAAAATGCCTTAGATCTAAATAATTTTTAACAATTTCTAGCTCTTTTTCCCAAGTTTCTGGTTTCACATAGCAAGGATGCAGTCCCATCATTGCAAAAATATGATCTGGATATTCGGATTCCAAATCCAACATTTTGTGATGAGATTCTGAATCGATTGCGGGAAGAAAAAACTTCTCAACGCCTTTATTCAAAGCTCTTTCGATCATTTCTTTTCTATCCAAATCGAATTCTTCGGAATATAAATGGGTGTGCGTGTCTATCATAACAGTTGATAGTTGATAGTTGATAGTTGATAGTTGATTATATTCTATCAACTGACAACCAACAACTATCAACTAAAAATTTTGTGTTTAACTTTCTTTTGTTGTTCTTTGATTTTTAAGTCAATTTTTTTTCTGAATTCCTGATATTTAGGATTTTTATCGTCATCGGTTTTATGATTCAGTGCTGCGATTATTTTGTTGTTATCATTGATAAAAACTTTGGTTTCATCAGAAAAATAAGCGTTTCCAAATTTTTCCCAAATATATTGCACAGCTTGCGAACTAGGGTGTATCAAATCATCTTTGTAAAATCTGTAATCCCTCAAGTCGTCCATAAGCATCTCATAAATTGGAAGATAATGACAATGCTGATGATTAGAAATCACCTCATGAATAGCTGTAATTAACTTAGATTTACTTAGCTGATTTTCTACAATTCCGTCCTTGGTGTGGCGAACTGGTGAAACAGTGAACAAAATCTGAACATCATTTTTACAAATATCAGTAAGAATTTCGATGGTTTTATTGATAGAATTTGTGATTTCCTGATGAGATAAAAACCGTTTTTCAAAAAATTTCTGTGGAATCTTGTGACAGTTAGCTACCAATCTCTTTTTGGGCAAAAATTCATATATGTAAGACGTTCCCAATGTAATGATCACAAAGCTGGTGTTTTGCAAAAACTGATTAGCATCTTCTATATTTTGATTGATTTTTGCAAGAGATTTGTGCGCATATCTGGAGTCAAAAGAAGAATGATGATCCAGGCTGATGTAGTTTTCATTAGCCAAAATCAAATCATTTTCTTGATATTCTTTTGCATCATAAATCTGTCTGATTGCCTGATACACTGAGTAAGGATTAAAAATGGTTCCGAAAGGATTATTAAAAGACTGAATCTGACCTTCCGAAAATTTCTCGTGCATTTCTGTTGCAAAACAAGATCCAATAGAGAAAATACAATCTTCTAATCCGATTTTTTTTTCACTTTCATTGATGTCTACTTCAGTACGGAATTTCATTTTTTCTATGTTTAAACTGCTGATTTGCTGATTTGTATAATTATTGAACTACTTATTGTAAATCTAATAATTAAACGATTTCACGAATGTAAGGTTTTACAATTTTCAATTAGCTTTCTCTTCTCAATAAATAATTAGCCAACTCACGGAATGGTAGTTTTCTGTCGTCCGGAAGGTTTATTTTATCCAGATAAGACTGTCCTATTTCATTATGTTTCTGAATCAGCCGAAGGACTTTGTCATCTACTTTTGTTCTTCGGAATATTTTTTCCACACTGTAAACTTTATCTACATTGTCTGTTTTTTTAGAATACCAATAATTTAGTTCGGATAACTCTTGCTCATTGGCGTGTTCCAAAGCCAGTAGATAAAGTATGGTTT
>JAEXJU010000157.1 GCA_023448955.1 Bacteroidota bacterium | reverse complement strand
TAGTCGCGGTTATCCTTTTCCCGGCGTGTCCCGGCTGCCCCGGAACACTCCTGAAAAAGATATGAGCGGATAGCCCGGTGACAAAATAGCCAGGAATTGATTGGGCTTTTTGGCAGCCGCCCCAATTAATATTTTAGTAAAGGTGTAAGTTAATTGTGAAGGCTCACTATATGTAAAGATGCGTAAATGATAGATTGAAGACTATATACAGATTTTTTTTACTCTATTATATATATAGTATGAAAGTGTGAGACCGAAGGTGTCTGCAATAGCATCTAAAATTTCTAATGATCGGCCGACTTTCATAATGTCCTGTAGAATCTCGGTGAGAAGTGCATAGGAAATAAGCAGCAAGAAAAAGTGCAAGAGTGCAATTTTTGGGAAGCGCAGCCTGAAGAAAAATCCCAAAGCGAAAAATATGGAGAAATGTATGAGCTTATCCAGATGAGGGAACATGAAGAAATATTCTTTGTTCTCCAAACCAGGACGCAAAAGCATATAAGTAAGAAATGCCCAATAAATGGGCAATATGATCTTACTGTATTTTTTCAAAATTCTATCCAACGACTTCCTGATATTCTTCTGCTGACAACAATGTTGACATATCTGCTGCGTCGGAAATCTTCAGCTTAATGATCCAGCCTTTTCCATACGGATCTGTATTTAGCAATTCCGGCTGATCTTCTAAGTCAGGATTGATTTCCAAAACTGTTCCCGAAACAGGTAGATACAGATCAGATACTGTCTTTACAGCTTCTACACTACCGAAAACGTCTCCTTCGTTTAGATCTTCGTCTACTGTATCTACATCTACAAAAACGATATCTCCCAACTCGCCCTGGGCATAGTCTGTGATTCCGATGGTTGCTGTGTCTCCTTCTACCTTAATCCACTCGTGATCTTTGGTGTACTTTAGTTCTGATGGTGTGTTCATTTTTCTTTGATAGGTTTTCGCAAATTTAACTATATAATTAGTATATGACAATAGACTCCGGATAATTTTTTGTCACATTATAATTATTCGCTATGCATAAATTGTGCTAAAAAAAAGAGTAAGCATTTAGCTTACTCTTTTATATTAATTATTTGCTCCTCCGAAAGTCATCGTTGCCGTGATACCAGCTCTGATAGTTGATAATGGGAAGGCTGTTGAAATCTTATATTTGGTCATCATCTGATCATAGAAGAATTTCAGGTTAAGATTCTGTGACATATTATAATCTGCTGAAAGCTTCAGACTGAAAATCTTTTGTCCGCCAGTAACCTGAGAATCGTCTATCAATATATTAGTAATTGTAGTTTTACTATCTCTCATTGATAAATCTGCTCTCATATTCAGGTCACTCTTGATATCTCTTCCTTTTCCTTTATAATTAATTCTAATCTTAAGATCCTTCAGAATATATCCGTAGCCAACTACAAATTCATTTCCTAACTCCTCAGTTAGTGTCGTATTGACTAATCCTAATAAGTAAGTTCGGTCTCTGTTATAATTGAACCTGAATTGCATGTTGTTTCTCATCGTAACATCAAACCCTACTAATGGTGAGAATGATTCTACATATCCAACCTGTGTGAAAGTATAAGGATTGTATCTGTTACCATTTGAGTCATAAGCTGTGCTTGGATCTCTGAGATCTCTATTGAAATAATCGACACTAGCTTGAATGCCTGACATCGTATATGTAGAGATATAAGAATGTAAGATATCAAATTTTGAGAACTGACTATTTATTATCGGTAGATTTCTTAGCCCTGAATAGACCAGCTTCCAGTTCGGTAGTGGGAAGCCTGCTTTTGTAGGATTTCCGATTTTCTTAGGAGACTTTCCTTCTATTGCCGCCTTGAATGCCGGAATCAAAACGTAAGAATTACTCTTAGAATATCCTGCTGTGAAACCGTCAATATCCCTTATTCCTTCATACTGCTGAGAAATGGCCAATGCATTTTCTTTGATTAATTTATAAATCTCTCCATCTGCTTTGAAAGCTGTATTGAATGACCAGGCTGTATTCGAATGTGTTATAAGTTCCGTTCCAAAGGCATCTCTGTAACCTTTATAATTCGTGGACTCATCAATAACATTGTAACCACCCTGAATATAATTTCTGCTGTAATTCTGCAAGATATTAAAATCAATTCTAAGATCATTAGCAGGCATTATCTGAAGATCTCCTGTTATAGTTCTATTATTAAGTTCAGAATAAGGATCATTCATCAATCTGGATGACGAAACCCAACCATTTTCTATTACAGTTCTTCTGATGTCTGCCTGAGATCCCAGCAAGAAACCGATAGTTGGACCGCCCAGAGTCTGTCCATAACCATAGAAATTAGGTGCAGACAATAATCCCGGCAACACAATTCCATTATTTTCATTATAATTAAAGTTGAACTGCTTTACCGAAGTTAATGCATAAGCAACTGCCTGTAAAGGCTTCAGCTTATTTTTAAACTTATAATTCTTAAACTTAAACCTACTATTTTTCTTCGTGAATGCAGTATTATAAACATTTGCAAGCGAGTCGATCTCCTGGCGGCGCTTTTGCATAGTCTCATTAATTTTTCTGAAATAGCTGAACTTAGTAAAGAATTTAGGAACATCTACCGTAGAAGTTGCTACAATAACATTGGTATTCTGGGATAAGTTTCCAAGATTCTCTACTCTTCCGTTAAATTCAATATTCCTTGCAGCAGTAGATCTTGCGTTCCAGTTATATTGGAACTGATAGCTAAGTTCTGCGGTGATAAAATCAAGATAAGGCAGATATTCAAACGGTAATCTGTAGCTTAACTGAGCTCTGTGATTGTACAATACCGGACGGCCTGCTCTGAAAGGATTACTAAATATCGAGCGGTTGTTCATAGCATTTACATCCAGGTTATCATTCAGCGTTTTAGTTTCTGAATTGATCTCAAGTTTTAATGATTTTGTAAAGTTGAATCCCAAACTATACTGCCATCCGAAGAAGAAATTCCTGTTTCTGATGACATCAAAATCCTGACCTGCGTTTCCTGAAAGCAAGGCATCAACATTTCTATACTCAAGTTCGTTGTAATTTCTATCAAGAATGGTTCTGAAAGATAATCTGGTCGGAACCGGATTAAAATTGAATTCTTTTACCCATCTCAGATATTTATATGATTTTGCTGTATCGCTTACCATCTTATTAAATGGCTTCAGAACATACGGCTTGAAAGTATAATTATACTCCAGGAATCCATTTAGATATTGCCTGTAGTTTCGCTTGGTATAAATATCCCTGTAAAAATCATCATTATAAATCGCGGTAAGGCTCAGGTTTTCCACATCATAGAATCGCGCCTTTTTATCAGGATTCATTCTTTCTTTTCTGACATTAACCACACCAATACTTCTTTGCTGAGTATAGGTTCTCACCACTTTTTTCAGTTCATCCTGATTTGGCGCTTTCTTAAGTTCTACATCATTATCAAGTGGATTGTACTTAGGATCGGTGATGGTTTGTGTGTAAGAATAATTCAGCGGAATTTTAACGCCCGCTTTTTCCGGAAGAAACTTATCTACATTAACCGTTGTGTTAATACTGAACGCCGAATTTTCATCCTGAGATCTCTCTGAAGGTTTTTGATCAATTGCGCCAAAACCTATGGATGCGTACGAAGCATTGGCGTTTACCATTGCGAAATCTCCAAGGTTGAAATTCAAACTTGCATTTCCTGCGTAGCCTCCTTTATTTTCAATTTCTGAAAGCCTGATTTCATTGACCCAAAGAACAAGCGTTTTTGCATTTGAATTGTCATTGTTTCTCACACCGATCATAATGGTCGTTACATTACCAATACTTGGGCGTCCTTTTACATAGATTTTTTTATGAGTATCTCCATAATCATAAGAATACCTTTTAGTAAATGCAGCCTCAGAATTTCCAGCTCTATTAAGTTCATCCCTTTTCAATTTAGCATTGACAAAATTTTCAATTTCGAGATCCAAAGTGTTTGCATCCGGCCTGATGTCCAGCGGAGAAGTAGCATTTTTTGCGGTATATTTTAAAGAACTTTCGTATTCATAATAATTATCTGTCGCTTCA
>JAEXJU010000148.1 GCA_023448955.1 Bacteroidota bacterium | reverse complement strand
CAACTATTGTACAGATTGAAAAGAGTAAGAAACATCTTGATATTCCGGAAAATCATATCCTGAACAGCATCAATGATGAGGAACTTCCAATGGAAAAAGATTATGTCTTTGCAGTTCCAAAGGATTCCAACTTCAGCCGCATTTCAAAGGAAGTCCATATTCCCGAAACGTTCTTTAAAAACATTCTTAGAAAAGGAGAAGCCAATTATAATGACAAGGAATTTTACTATATCGGACAGTCTTTTAAGGCAGATAAAAAAGAATATATTGCTATTGCATCTGCAAAGAATCATTATGTGATCTATTATCTTGGCTATCTGAAAAGAACCCTCATCACATGTATGATTCTTTCATTGTTTTTCTCAATGATCTTTTCATTTTATCTTTCCAAAACGCTGTTTCGTCCTATTCTGAAAATCACCGGAAAAGTAAAAGAAATCAGTTCAGAAAATCTTCATCTCCGGCTGGAAGCTCAGCCTGGCAACAAGGAACTGAATGAGCTTGTGGAGACTTTCAATGATATGCTAAACAGAATCGAGACTTCTTTTGAAACCCAAAATCATTTGATTGGAAATGTGTCCCACGAACTGAGAACACCATTGACTTCTATTATGGGCGAAGCGGATGTAGCTCTGTCTATGAAAAGATCCGAAGAGCATTATCAGGAAACACTTCAGATTATCCTGAATGAAGCCGAAAAACTAGATAAGAAAATTAAAGCACTTTTGATGATTGCCCAGACCGGATTCGACGGGAAGATTCAGAAAATGGATAAAGTTCGGATGGATCAGCTGCTTTGGGATGTTATAGAAACCGCAAAACGCATCAATTCTAAAAATAATGTCTATATGGATCTCAGCATGCTACCGGATAATCCGAAAAAGCTGAAAGTACAGGGTAATGAGCAACTGCTGCATCTTGCAATGGCCAACATTATCAACAATGGTTGCAAATATTCTAATTTCCAGCAGGTTAAGGTTTCACTTGGTGCAACCGATGACCACGTTTATATCATCATCAAAGACAATGGAATTGGGATTCCGGATTCTGAAATGGATAAAATCTACGATCCTTTTTTCCGTGCTTCAAATACGAAAAACTATGAAGGTTACGGAATAGGCTTACCATTAGCAAGAAATATTATCCGAATCCACAATGGTGAACTGATCGTGAACTCTAAAGAAAATGTCGGAACAACGGTCCAAATCCGTTTCCCAATTTATATAGTATAATCTAATTTCAGCTTTGTAAAAAATTGTATTCAGACTCATACGCATGAGTTTGTAAAGTCATGCGCATGACTTTGTGAACTCATGCGCATGGGTTGAGACATCCATGCGCACGAATCTTAAAAACGTTCTGCAATTTTCTATTTAATTGGCTGAAAAATCTTTTACGACAAAATTCTAATCTGATTCTAATCTCTTTAACTGGATTTTAATTCCGTTCCAAATACTTTCTAATCTGGTCATAATAGTTTTGTATTATCAAAAAGTACAAAAACAAACAATCACAATATTATGATTAAGACCATTTTAATTGCTACGGATTTTTCGCTGGATTCTATAGATATTCTGAAAAAGATTATGAAACACAAAACCGACCAGCAAGACGACAACAAGTATAATATTCTCTTTGTTTCAGGATATGATATGGGAGATTCAATCAGAGATCTTTTGTTTACCACCAAAAATTCTGTATTCGGCAAAATAAGATCTGAGGAATTCTGTGATGCTTATAATATCATAAAAAATAAATATCCAGGCATCATCCATAAAATCAGTTGCGACATTTTTACAGGCAGTTTTCAGAGAACATTCAATAATTACATTGATGCTAAGGAAGTTGACGAAGCTTATTATCCATCATCCAAAACAAAAAATTTGAAAAAAGGTCAGTTCGACATTACAACTTATCTTAAAAAATGCAAAAAGGTAAAGGCAGAAGAAATAATTACAAAAGTGCCGGAATTTTTGCCAGAAAAAGGAAGACTGGCGGAAGTTTTCCTGTAAAAAAATATATTCAAAAACACATCAAATCAATTTTAAATAATAAATTATGTTAAGGAATTATAGTAACAGCAGAACGTTGGGAGACAACATCAGACTGGGGACGCTGACCGCATTCACTGCAGGGACTATAAATATAGCATCTCTACTGATATTCTTATCTTTTACGTCTAACGTGACAGGACATTATGCAATTTTCGCCGCAGAAATCAGCCAGGGAAACTGGACGCAGGTTGCTGTAGTAGGCGGATGGATTTTCCTGTTTTTCTTTGGTGGATTTGTAGCCAATATGAGTGTCATCAATTTTAATAAAAAAAGCAAATATTTTGCACACGCATTGCCAATTGTTCTGGAGATTCTTTGTCTTTTGGCTGTAGGAATCTATGGACAATTTTATTATAAAAAGACATTGCAGGAGACAGAAACTTTGGTAGCGTTGATGATATTCGCCACCGGATTACAAAACGGATTGACAGCAAGTATCTCCAATTTTTCTGTAAAAACAACGCATCTTACCGGAACTACTACAGATCTTGGTATTTTGTTTTCTATGTTTACCCAGAAAAAATTCAGAAAAAATCCAGAATTGACGGCAAGAGCAAAACTGCTTCTTAGTATAATGTTGGCTTATGTTTTGGGAGCTGTTTTCTCCGGACTAACTTATTACCATCTGGAGTTCAGGGTATTTTATATCATCAGTATTTGCCTTCTTGTGGTCATAGGGTATGATTTCTATAAGATTAATCTTAGGCATTTCCATACGGAATACAGATATTACAAAATCTATCATAAGCCCACTTTCATAGCCGTTCTTTATTATAAAATTCACAACAAGAACGACAAGCGAACAGTAGGCAGACCTGCCACTAATCCAAAGCTTGCATTTAGCAACAAATAGTTTATGCAAAACACTTCATCATAAATATTTAGTAATAGCTCTTTACAGAAAAACCGTCCCGAAAAATTTCGGGACGGTTTTGATTTATCTTAGTAATAATTTTTTCAATTATTGCTCAACCCAAGTGTGGTTTTCTCCTGCTAACTCACCAAGATATTTCTCTGCATCCATTGCTGCCATACAACCGCTTCCCGCCGCTGTAATGGCCTGTCTGTAATGGTGGTCCTGAACATCGCCCGCCGCAAAAACGCCAGGAAGATTAGTTCTTGCTGATTTGCCTTCGGTAATAATATAACCATTCTCATCTAAATCTACCTGACCATTGAAGAGATCTGTGTTTGGTTTGTGGCCAATCGCGATGAAAATCCCATGAACATCGATTGTGGAAACCTCATCGGTAAGATTATTAACCACTTTGGCTCTTTCTACCAGGTTATTTTCTCCTTCGATTCCGATTAATTCGTGGTTATATTTCACTTCGATATTGGGTGTACTCAAAACCCTTTCTACCATTACTTTGGAAGCACGGAAATGGTCTTTTCTTACCAGCAAAGTCACTTTATTACAGATTTTTGAAAGATAAGTCGCTTCT
>JAEXJU010000119.1 GCA_023448955.1 Bacteroidota bacterium | reverse complement strand
GGATGGTTTTGATGATCTGATGAATCCAAGCTACAGGTTAGGACTGTTAATTTTGATTATCGCAATAATGAGTTGGGGATTGGGAACAATTTACACAAAAAAAATCCAGCTGGAAAATCATAATCTTTTCCTGAATCTTTTCTATCAGTTTGCTTTCGCGGGCATTGTTCAGCTGATATTTGCATTTTCATTTTCAGACCATATTGATGTATCAGCCTGGTCTGTAAAAAGCATTATTGCCATCATTTATCTAGCCGTTTTTGGTTCTGTGATTGCATTTTTCTCTTATCATTATCTGTTAAAAACCTTGCTTCCTACACAGGTATCAATTTTGTCTTACGTCAATACAATTATCAGCATCTTTTTAAGCTGGCTGATTTTGGGCGAAACCATTTCAGCCAAGTTTATCATTGCGACAGCCTGCATCATCAGTGGTGTATTTATTATCAATTATAAACCAGGAATGATAAAGTTCAGGCTGATGAAAAAAAAACTTAACCGATAAAATTATTTCTTCATATCTGCTTTAATTTTATATATTTATCTTAATATTTAATACACATTTATTAACAAAATAAAAATCTTACAATGAAAAAAATCTTATTTACAGCTTCTGCAGCTGCATTACTATTCACAGTTTCCTGCACGAAAAAAGAACAGACTGTTGTCACAGATGATAACAAAGACACTGTTGCTGTAGTTACTACAGAAACCTCCACATTATCAGAAACCGATGCAAAAGCAGCTGTAGACAAAGCACAGGCTGACCTGGACGCGGCTATCAAAAAAGGTGATAAAGATGCCGAAGCTGCAGCAAGAAAAGCTTTGGCAGACGCCAATATGGCCTGGGAAAATACAAAAGCAGCAATGGGAAATGCAGCCCAGGATGTTAAAGAAGGCATGGATCAGGCAGTTGACAAAACAAAAGTTGCCGCTGAAAATGCCAAACAAGATATGAAAGATGCAGCGCAGGATACCAAAGAGGCCATCAATAAAACAACTCAGGATGCAAAAGCAGCCAGCAAGAAAGCAGCAGATGAGACTAAAGAAGCTTACAACAATACTCTAGATAAATTGAAAGCAAAATAATTTTCATTTTTAAATACAAAAAAGCAAGGTCAAAAAACCTTGCTTTTACTTTTTTATGCAATAACTCTTACCAGCGATTTTATAAAGATCAGTTTCTCCATAAGCTCTTCTCTGGAATCTGCGAGAACATTAATGTGTCCCATTTTTCTTCCGGGCTTGGTTTCCTTTTTTCCATAGAGATGAACGTAGGTTTTTGGAAGTTTCAGAACTTCTTCCAGTCCTTCATATTTCACTTGTCCTGAATAATTTTCTTCTCCGACAAGATTCAGCATACCGGAAAATCCGAAATTATCCGTATCAGCTAAAGGTTGATTGGTCACAACTCTGTAAAATTGCTCAAACTGAGAATTTGCGTTGCCTTCCTGAGACTGATGTCCGGAATTATGAAGTCTTGGCGCAGTTTCGTTTACCCAGACTTTCCCGTTTTTATCCAGAAATAACTCTATGGCAAAAAGCCCCGCAGAATCTGCGCTCCTGATAAACTGACCGGCAATAGTATCGATCTGTTTTTGAGTTTCAGCAGAAATATCAGCCGGGCAAATATTAAAATCCAGAAGATTGAGTTTAGGATCTGCAACCATTTCGGTCACGGGAAATGTTTTGATTTCGCCATTCTCATTTTTAGCAACAATTACAGACAATTCTTTATCAATATCAACGAGATGTTCCAATACCGATTCCTGTGTCCAAAGGTTTCTCCAATCTTGGGTTGTGTTTAGAAGCTGAACACCTTTTCCGTCATAGCCGCCAGTATTTAGTTTTTGAACAAAAGGTAATTGTATTTTAATTTCGTCCTCGCTGGCATCCATTATCTCGAATTCAGGTGATGGAATTCTGTTGTCTTCATAAAATTGTTTCTGAAGAATTTTTTGCTGAATGATTTTGATGATTTTAGAATTCGGAACTACTTTTACACCCTGGTTCTCCAACTCTTCCAGCGCATCAGCATTAACGTGTTCTATTTCAATTGTGACAACATCCTTATCTTTCCCAAATTCCAGAACAGTTTCATAATCATTAAAATCTCCTCTGGTGAAACGAGAAATATGTGCGCAGGAACAATCCGGATTGGGATCCAAAACATAAAATTCATCATCATATTTCAATGCTTCCTGAATGAACATTCTTCCCAATTGTCCACCGCCTAGAATTCCGATTTTCATGCTTTTACTTTTTTATTTTTTGATTTATTTTTTTGAACACAAAGTTCACAAAGGTTTTTGATTCAATTCGATGTTTTTAAGTTCGTAAAGGCGAGAACTTATAAAAGATTGAAATGAAAATTTATTTTATTTTTTACAATTTTCTTTTCTTCTGGTATCGATGATATATTGGATTTTCCACTCGTTATTAGATTTTACCAACTGGAAAGAATTGACACCGCAATGCGAAAACTGACCTTTGTAATAAAACTCATAAGGCGTCCACACGGATGCGAGATTTCCATCTACCAAAACAGTCGCAAAACTGATTTTTTCGTCCAGGCTTCCCTTTTCTGCTTTAGAAATGCTAATAACAAAATTATCAATGCTTTCATTTTTAACTTCTCCGGTTTTAGTTATCGTCTGTAGAACAGCATCTTTGGAAAATGAGTTTCTAATTAATAAAGAATCAGAATTTTTCATTCCTGTAAACAATTGATTTACTGTTGATTTTATTGCATCTTCCTCGGGTTTTTGGGCAAAGAATGCTGATGATATAAGAATTAAAATTAAAGATATTATTTTCATAGTTACTAAACTTTAATGTATCCGATTTTCATTTTATTTTCCTGATTTTCAGCATCAGATTTTTCCAGTTTAATGGAATATTTTTCTTTGGCGTTTCTAGATAATAAATCATTAACATTATAAATATCATCAATATCTACACCGTGCTTGTCATCAATATGACTTACAGCATTTTTAAAACCCATTGTTTTATAAAATGGAGTTTGTTTTACTCTTTTGATAACATCGCTGAGTGACTTTCCAACCATCAGATGCTGCTCATGAAACTCTTCAAAACAGCCAGGTCTGTACCCTCCAAGATTGATGAAGAACAATTTCAAATCCGTTTTATCCTCAGTTTTTGGAACAATTCCAACTTCATAACCATCCGCAAACAGAACCTCCTGATAACAATCGATATGGATTCTGGCATCGGGCCAAAATTTTTTCATCTCAGGAATAAGATCCTCGAAACGTTCCGCAATTCCGAAAAAAACATCGTGTTGTTCGATATTTCTGCCTTTGGGTGTTGCGCCAAGAATAACGTAGAATAATTTCATTCCGACAAATTGTTTCACAAAAATACTCAAAATATTATGTAAAATAGAATCCTAAAACTGCCCTGTCGGAATAATTAAAAAACATCAATTCCTATAATATTAATCAACTATCTATGAATTAATTATTTTGAAAAAAAATATTTTTTGCACGGAAAAATACTGTTCAAAAGTCTATATTTGTGCTATGTCAGAAATCATAATTCTATTCATTGGAGCCATAGCTGCCGGATTGATGGGTTCTCTCACAGGCTTGGGCGGTGGTGTTATTATCATTCCTCGTCTCACACTCGGGTTTGGTGTTGCGATGCACTATGCAATTGGTGCGTCTCTTGTTTCTGTAATCGGAACATCTTCCGGCGCTGCAGTAGCTTTTGTAAAAGAAGGTTTTACTAATATGCGGATCGGGATGTTCCTTGAAATTGCCACCACAATGGGCGCTGTTGTTGGCGCATTGGTTTCAGGATTTCTCAATCCTAATACCATTGGAATTATTTTCGCAAGTATCTTGATTTTGACAGTTTTATTGAATTTACGAGGGAAACCTGATCATCAGGAAGAGCTAATAAAAGGCAGCCTGGAACATAAACTAAAACTCTACGGGACATTCCCGGACAAAGACGGCATCAAAAGTTATGCTGCGAGAAACAGTGTTCCCGGATTCCTGATGATGGTTTTTGCAGGCGCAATGTCCGGACTTCTGGGAATCGGTTCCGGCGCGTTAAAGGTTCTGGCGATGGACAATATGATGAAGTTGCCTTTCAAAGTTTCTACGACAACGAGTAATTTTATGATTGGTGTGACGGCAGTTGCGGGCGCTTTGATCTATTTCCAGAGAGGACAGATTATTCCTGTGATCGCAGCTCCAGTTCTGATTGGCGTTGTAGTAGGTAGTTTTATTGGTTCAAAAACTTTGATGGTTTCCAAGACAAAAAAACTAAAGACATTTTTTGCCATTGTAATCACACTACTTTCGATTTATATGATGTATAACGGCGTTGCCAAAAATTTCCAATAATGAGAACCAGACCATTTACGGATGTAGACCTGAACCGTTCTGTTGGGAATCTGCTGAGACTAGGTGTTTTACTCTCTGTAGTAACATCACTTGTTGGTTTTATCAAACTGTTTACAGAAGGTTTTAAAATGCCTAGAAAATACAATCTTTTGGAAATGGGCGACTCATCAGAAAAAGTATGGGGAAGTTTTTGGAGCTCACTCATGAAAGGTGAAGGAATGGCCATTATTCAGTTGGGAATTTTGTTTCTGATCCTGACACCTCTTGTGAGAATTATATTTGCATTGATTGGCTATCTTAAAGAGAAAGATTACACTTATGTTGTGATTTCTATGATTGTTTTGACAATTATGATTGTAAGCTTTCTGACTGGCTACGCACATTGATTATAAATGATAATTGATGAATGATAAATGATTTCAAAGTCTATCATCTATCCGTCTATTATCTACCCGTCTATATTATCTAAAAGTTTAATTTTCATAAAACTCCAACGGCAAATCATCTGGATCAGACGTAAAAAAGAATTTCTTATCGGTAAATTCATCAATTCTTATATCTTCGCAAATAAGACCTTTTGAAATTAATTCATTTCGTATTTTTTCGACATTTTCAACTGAAAAAGCCAAATGACGAAGTCCGCAACTTTCTGGTTGTGAAGGACGTTTTGGAGGATTTGGAAAAGAAAACAATTCAATCACATAATGATCTCCTATTGCCAAGTCCAGCTTATAAGATTCTCTCTCCTCACGATAAACCTCTCGAATGATATTAAGTCCTAAAACTTCGGTATAAAACTTTTTGGACACTTCGTAATCTGAGCAGATGATGGCGATGTGGTGGATTTGCATTGGAATCAAAATTTAAATTCTTCTTTTATAGCTTCTTTATAAAACTTCTTCAATTTCCTCTGGACAGAACCTTGAGATAAATTTTTGTCCGTAGTCAAATATCTCAAGTGAATTTCTGCAGAAACTTCTTTTTTAGGATTCGTGACATCGAACATCCAAAAACGAACATTTTTCACTTTTTCATCTCCAAATTGCAGAGAATCTATAATATAGTTATCACTTGAAGCAACCTTTTTAAAAATCTCTTGTTTCAATGAGTCCTGATTAATTTTATATATTTCAGTTTCAGATTTAAGATTCTTTTCAATCATTTTTCCATTTAAAAGTTGGTAATAAGACTCATTAATGATGTAGGCTGTATCTTTGTGAACTAATATATTTCTTTTACTGAATTCTGAAATCACCTCGTCCGTATTCTTCCCCTCAACCGAAAAAACAAAATTACTATTAAACGAAATATTTCCACGATTTGGATTATAATGATAATATCTTGGCGGAGAAGTTGACATCAAAATAAGCAAACCAGGAATTAAAATAAATAATGGTGAAGTTTGTCTGATTTCAAATTTTGATAATTGTTGCAGATTTTTTATGAAATAATAAGGAATAATTAGAAAAACAAGAGCAAACAAATCTGTATAATCTATAATCCGATGAATTGAAATTGGCAAAATTAAATTATAAATTTCAATCAACTTTTCTGAATATGAAGATTTCCAAAAAATGAAAAATAATCCTGTGAAATAAACAGAATTCTGCCTAAGTTTTGGGTATAGGAAAGTCAATAAAAAAGGAAGTAAAATGATTCCCACTACGTCTGATAATTTTCCTGTAAACCAATTGTGAAAATATAATTTCAGAAAGTGGTCATTCAGGAGAAGAATAATTAGACTTAAAATAACTATGACGTTGCAAAGCAGAAATTTATTCCTCATTTTCTTTTATTTTTAAAACGATGGAGAAAATATTTTATTTTGATTCCTCCTTCAATTTATCCAAATAATCATCTTCCAATTCCTTCAGTTGTTTTAGGTAATTATCTTTATCCATAAACACTTTCGGATTATAAGCATCACCAGACTTACGTTTCTCGTGCAAATTAAACTGGCTGGCGTGCGAAGCGACCCAAACATCGAAATCCAGTTTTTTCATAGCATCAAATGTGTATGCATAATCTTTTTGCATAGTAGGATAAGCGTGAACATCGGAAAACTTATGGTCAATGATGATGGATGGCATATTCGCAATCAAAACTGTATAGGTTTTGTCTTTGTCTTTCGTTTCAAATATAAAACTACAAGAACCTTTGGTGTGACCGGGATGATGTAGCAAAGTCAAAGTTGTATTTCCCAATTTGATTTTTTCATTGTTTTTGAGAAGGAAATCCGGAGTCAAAGGCTTAAAAGTTACGCCATACTTTCCTAGTTCATAGTCAGATTTCCCACCAGATTTCAGTTCTGTTAATTCAGCTTTATCGGCATAAAGTTTCGCACCTGTATCAGCTTTTATGTCAGCCATTGCGCCCATATGATCAAAGTGAGCTTGCGTCATTGTCAGGATTTTGATGTCTTTATATTTGAATCCTAACTTCTCGATATTTGCTTTAATCTGCGTATAAGAATCAGCTAAACCCGTATTGATAAGGATATTTCCTTTATTTGTAACGATGAGATATGAAGCCAAATCATAAGTCCCAACATAGTACAGATTCCCGACAATTCTGAACGGTTCGTAAGGCTGAGACCATTTTTCAGGATTATTTTTTGGTTCGGTTACCGTTTGTGCATTTCCAAAAAAAGAAATGATTAGTAAGAATAATATTGTGAGTTTTTTCATAATTAATAATATTGATTATCCACAATTTTGTCATTCCGTAGCAGTCTAAACTGCTGAGTTCTTCTATGTCGAGGTTTCTTCGGAATGCAAAAAAAAGGTTTAATTTTAACTTCTGACTTCTAACATCTAGCTTCTGACTTCTTAAAATCTCATTACATCTTTCACTACTCCGCCTTTCTGAGTGAGCGGAATCAGCTCTGTCTTGATGAAGTCTGTGATTCTTTCATTATCGATGTCATTTGGGAAAAGTAAATGGACATTCGCTCCAGCGTCTAAGGTGAAAAATAAAGACAAACCTGTAATTCTTCTGAAATCCCAAATCTTATTGATGACTTCCAGCGTTCCGGTTTTCATAAGGATAAATGCAGGATCACTCATCATCATCATTGCGTGAAGTGTCAAAGCTTCGTGTTCTACGAGTTTGATAAAACCTTCCATATCGCCTGTTGCAAGAATAGTTTTCAGTTTTGTGAAATTCTCGTGGGCTTCCTGGAAACGTCTTTCCGCATAAGGATTGGTGTTCATCAATCCGTGGCCAACGGTTGAAGAAACCGACTTCTGACCTTCGTGAATAAGCAAAACCCAATCATTAAAATTTTTGAAAATAGGATGAATTTCCGTATTGGGATATTGAACAGCAAATAAATCCGAGCTTCCCATTACTTCTTTAGTTTTTCCCCAGACTACCAAACCTTCATAAAGACTTCTGCAAGCGCTTCCGCTTCCTAATCTTGCTAAAAAGCTGGCTTTTTGGTTGATGGTTAATGGCTCATGGTTATCGGTTGAAAATAATTGGTCCAAATTCATCAGACATTTTGCGATTGCACCAAAACCTGAAGCTGAGCTTGCAATTCCTGAACTGTGAGGAAAAGTATTTTCGGTTTTGATGATGTATTTTCCTTTCAGAATCCAAGGCAGATATGGCTCAATATTTTTGAAATATTTTTCAATTTTCTCAGCGAATTTTTTTTCTTCATTTCCTGCTAAAAAAGTCTGAACAGAAAAATCTTCTCCGGCAAAAAACTCCATCGTTGTATTGGTCCTGCAATGGTTCAGAGTATAGCTGATACTTGGATTGGCCGGAATCTGATTGTCGTATTTTCCCCAGTATTTGATGAGTGCGATATTGGAAGGACAGCTTGCGGAAACGAGTTGATTGGATATCTGGAAT
>JAEXJU010000100.1 GCA_023448955.1 Bacteroidota bacterium | reverse complement strand
GTCGTTAACTGATATTCACCACCTTCCATTATTTTATTATCCATAATGTAGTCAATTTCAGACATCAGCTTTTCGGCAGAGTTGAAATAATATATCCCGATAATTGCAAGATCAGAAACAAATTCTTTTGGTTTTTCCACAAAATCTGTAATGAAACCATAGTCATCCAGTTTCACAACACCAAAAGCTGATGGATCTTCCACTTTTTTTACCCAGATTACACCGTCTGCATTCGTATCAAGATGAAAATCTGCACGGAATAAAGTATCTGCAAATGCGATGATAACCGGTCCTGTCATACTTGCTCTGGCACAATTGATAGCGTGAGCTGTTCCTAGCGGTTCATTTTGGTTATAAATGCTTCCTTTTGCTCCGAGATTTTCGGCCACTTTTATGAGAGATGCTTCTGCTTCCGGTCCAAAATCTCCGATGATGAATGCGATTTCTTCGATAGGTTCATTTGCTACTTTTGCAATGTCTTCTACTAACCTTTGTACAATTGGTTTTCCAGCAATAGGAATTAGCGGTTTCGGAACCGTTAGAGTATGTGGTCTGAGCCTGGATCCACGTCCGGCCATTGGAACGATTATTTTCATAACTAATTTATAAACAATTGTATGCTAGTTAGTTGTCTTATTTATTTAATTGTTTCACCTTATTTTATTAATGATTCTATCCGGGATTATTTTTTCCTTTATCAATAAAATGGTTGCCAAAAGTATAAATATAAGATTACCTATCCAAATGTTTTCTTTTAAATATTGATAACATAATAATGAGGCCAATATAGTGGTCGAAATCACAATCAGATTTTTTCCGATATGATAAGGAACAGGATATTTATATTGTCCCCAAATATATGATATTACCATCATCGCAAAATAACTGGCAATGGTAGCCCAGGTTGATGCCCAGTAACCGTACTGAGGGATAAAATAAAAGTTGATCAGAATTGTAATCAAAACACCAATGCCCGAAATATAAGCACCAATTATGGTTTTGTCTGTCAATTTATACCAGATTGAAAGGTTAAGATAGATTCCTAAAAATAAACTTGCGAAAAACAAAATAGGTAAAATTCCAATGCCTTCATAATATTCAGGATTGTTGATATAGACTTTGGCAATCCAATCCAGATTTACAGATAAAAACAAAACGATGATACAATTGATCGCTATAAAAATATCCATCAGTCTGACATACATTTCCTTGGCATTGTCTTTTTTAGAATTGCTGAAAAAGAAAGGTTCAATTCCTAATGAATAAGCTTGTCTGAACAGAATTACAAAAGTCACAACTTTTGCAACGCCGCCGTAAACACCCAATTGGTGACGTCCGATTTCTTCTGGAAGTAGAAACTTAAGGAATTGCCTGTCAAAGGTTTCGTTGATGATACCTGCTAATCCTGCAATGGTAATTGGCCAGGAATATTTGATCATTTTTTTCCAGAGTTCCCAGGAAAAATATTTGATTCTTGCAATGAAAAGTTCTTGTGACAACATTAAAAAAGTTAAAGAACTTGCAACAAGATTGGCAACAAAAACATATCCGATCCCAAAATCCGGACTATACTTTAAACCGAAAATTCCATTTGGATATTTTGGTAGAATGATGATGAAAAATGCGACCAAAAGGAAATTAACAATGCCGTTCGTGATTCTGATTCCAGCATATTTTAATGGTCTCTCGTTCTTTCTCAACATTACAAAAGGCATTGCGCAAAAAGCATCCAAAGCCAAAGTCACTGTAAGAATTGCAAGTAAATCTACTTGATCTGGTGTTTTAAAAGCAATGGCTAAAGGCTGTCTGTAAATTAATGTGAAAAATAAATAGATTAAAGTCACCACCAAAACACTGAAAAAAGAAGTCGAAATCAGTTTTCTGTCATCTTTTTCGTCCAAGGCAAAACGGAAAAAAGTCGTTTCCATTCCGTGGGTCAGAAGCACAGCAATAACGCCTGCAACAGAATAAAAATCGGCAAAAGGAGAATAGGCTGTCGGTCCAAAAGTTGCAGTTATAATTGGGTTGATAACGAACGGGAAAAGTCTGATAATCACAGTCGTTAATCCATAGAGCGCAGTTTGTCCGAGAAGTTTCTTCATTATAATTTCAGTTCGAAAATTTTTGCAAAATTAATGGATTCTGTCAAAGTTCAATTTTATTTCTTCGGTTTGTTGGCCATATAGAAAGTCAGTTTTCCACCATTCATAATATCCTGATGTTTGATTGTGAAATCTTTTATAGCTTTTCCGTTCAGTTCGATTTTTTCAATGTAAACATTTTTATCAGACTGATTTTTAGCTTCGATTTCAAATGTTTTTCCGTTTTCCAGATTCAAAGTGGCATTTTTAACACTTGGACTTCCAATTTGATATTCATCAGAACCTGGCGAGACAGGATAGAATCCTAAACTGCTGAAAATATACCACGCGCTCATTTGTCCGCAATCATCATTTCCGCCTAATCCATCAGGTTTTGCTTTGTATTGCATTGTCAGGATTTTGCGGATTTGAGCCTGCGTTTTCCAAGGTTGTCCGGCAACATTGTAAAGATAAGCAACGTGATGCGCAGGTTCGTTGCCGTGAACATAACCACCGATAATTCCTTCTCTTGTGATATCTTCAGTATCCGCGAAAAACTCGTCGGGCAGATGCATTGTGAATAATTGGTCAAGATTGTCGCTAAATTTCTTTTTCCCGCCCATCGCATCCATTAAACCATTCGGATTGTGTGGGACGAAAAAACTGTAATTCCAGGAATTACCCTCAATAAAGCCTTGTCCGTGCGTACTCAGCAAATCAAATTCTTTTTTGAAATTGCCGTCAGACAATCTTGGTCTCATAAAACCAATTGATTTATCGAAGACATTTTTCCAGTTCTCGGAACGTTTCAGATATTCATTATAGATGTCAGTTTTGCCTAATTTTTTAGCGATTTGTGCGATTGCCCAATCGTCGTATGCGTATTCCAAAGTGTTGGAAACCGACGTTCCGTTTTTCTCCGCAGAGATGTAACCTTTGTCGATATATTCCCCGATGCCTTCGTAATTTCTTTTGTTGGAAGTGGCGATACAAGCCTTCAAAGCTTCCTCAGGATTTCCTGTAAATGTATTTTTAATGATCGCATCCGCAATCAATGAAACCGAGTGATAACCGCTCATACACCAGTTTTCATTAGCATAATGTGACCAAACCGGCAACATTTTCAAACTGAATTGGTCATAATGCGCCAACATCGATTTTACCATATCATCATTTCGTTTTGGCTGAATGATATTAAAAAACGGATGCAAAGCCCGGTAAGTGTCCCAAAGTGAAAACGTGGTGTAATTCGTAAAATCTTTAGCCTGATGAACATTTTGGTCAAGACCTTTATATTCACCATTGCTATCCATATATGTTGTTGGATTGATAAAAGTGTGATACATTGCCGTGTAAAAATTCACTTTATCATCGTCGTTTAAAGTATTGACAACGATTTTATTCAATTCTTTATTCCAATCATTTTGAGCCTGATTTTTCACTTTATCAAAATTCCAATCCGGCGTTTCTTTCTGTAAATTTTCCAAAGCATTCGCTTGACTCACAGGTGAAATCGCAAATTTTATTTGAATTTTCTCATTCGCCTGAGTATCAAAATCGAAATGCATTCTGATTTTCTTTCCGGCAATTTCAGGGAAATTTTCATCCTGATTCCATTTTCTCCAAAAACCTCTGTAAGCCTGTTTGGTGTCAAAATTTTTCTGACCATAAGATTTAAAAGGCTTCGAAAATTCCATTGCAAAATAAACCGTTCTCGTTCTTGCCCAGCCGTTCGTTTGTCGGTAACCTGTGATTCTATGGTTATTTTCGATTCTTACATAAGTCCAGACATTCTTATCGTCATAATTATAAATTCCAGACATCAAATCCAAAATAATATGTGCATCATTAGATTTTGGAAAGGTGTATTGATGAAATCCAACTCTCGTTGTTGCTGTTAATTCTGCTAAAATATTAGAATTATCAAGTTTTACTTTGTAATATCCGGCTTCTGTTTTTTCATTCTGATGAGAAAATCTGGAACGGAATCCACTTTCTGGATTTTGCGCAGTTCCTGGGTTTAATTTTACTTTTCCAACCGTTGGCATTATCAGAAAATCTCCCAAATCCGAATGTCCTGTTCCGCTAAAATGCGTGTGCGAAAATCCGACAATCGTTTTGTCTTCATAGCGATAGCCAGCGCAATATTTATAAACATCAGGATTGTATTTTCCTTTGACTTCATAAGATAAAGTATCGGTCTCGGGACTTAACTGAACGGCTCCAAATGGAACAGTTGCGCCAGGAAATGTGTGTCCCATTTTTTCAGTTCCAATGATTGGGTTAACATATTTTGCAAGATTTTCCCTATTTTGACAATTGAATAATGACGTAATTAAAACAAATACAATTGCAATGTGATTTCTCGAAAACATTCTTTGGAATTTTGAAGCAATTTAGTTAAAACCGTAAAAGGCACAAAAGTTTTATAAATTAAGAGGCTGTTTAAATTTGTAATTTGTTTTTAACAGTAAGAATGTTAAGGTAATTTAGCTTAAATTTCTTAATGAAAATCATTTAATTGATTTCTTAATAATAATTGACTTAATTCGCTGAAATCCTTAGTGTTAAAGAAGAAAACAAACAAAGTTTATTTTGATCAAGAAAATTAAGAGAAAGCAATAAATTTTTTTTTAATAAAATTTAAACAGGCTCTAAATCTTATTGAAATTAAAAATTGATTCTTTGATTTATTGACGGGATTTTCTTTTGAGACTTTTATGGTTTATAATTTCAAAAACTTAATTTTGTTTCTATCTAAAAAAGTAAAATGAAAATCCTGATCAAAAATGCCCAGATCGTCAACGAAGGGAAAATTATTCAAAACGATATTCTCATAGAAAACGATTTGATTTCTAAAATTGAATCCCAAATTTCTGAAGAAGCAGATCAAATAATTGATGCTTCCGGAAAATACCTTTTGCCTGGAGTGATTGATGATCAGGTGCATTTCCGTGAGCCGGGTTTGACGTGGAAAGGCGACATTGAAACAGAATCCCGTTCTGCAATCGCAGGTGGAACGACAAGTTTTATAGAACAGCCGAATACAGTTCCGAATGCGGTAACTCAGGAATTGTTAGCTGATAAATATGAAATTGCTTCTCGAAAATCTTTCGCCAATTATGGTTTTATGATGGGCGCAACGAATGATAATCTCGAAGAAATTTTAAAGACCAACCCGAGAAATGTTCCGGGAATCAAATTGTTTTTAGGTTCATCAACAGGAAATATGCTCGTCGATAATCCTGAAACTTTAGAAAATATTTTCAGCAACACCAAAATGCTGATTGCCGTTCATTGCGAAGATGAAGCAACAATTAGAGCAAACACCCAGAAATATTTGGATGAGTACGGCGAAGATATTCCGGTGAAATTCCATCATTTAATCAGAAGTGAGGAAGCTTGTTATAAATCGTCTTCAAAAGCTATTGAACTGGCTAAGAAAACAGGAGCAAGACTTCACGTTTTTCACTTATCGACAGCTAAAGAAATGGAACTTTTTAGAAACGATATTCCATTAAAAGATAAAAAAATAACGGCAGAAGTTTGTGTTCATCACCTTACTTTTACCAACGAAGATTACGACACAAAAGGCGCATTAATCAAATGGAATCCTGCCGTAAAAACGCAGAAAGACAGAGACGCACTTTGGGAAGCGCTTTTGGATGACCGAATCGATGTTATTGCGACTGACCACGCGCCTCACACTTGGGAAGAAAAACAGAATGTTTATACGAAATGTCCTTCCGGAGCGCCTTTGGTTCAGCATTCTTTGGTGGTGATGTTGGAAAATTATAAAAACGGAAAAATTTCCCTCGAAAGAATCGCTGAGAAAATGTGTCACAATCCTGCAATTTTATTCAGAATTGAAAAGAGAGGCTTTATCAGAGAAGGATATAAAGCGGATTTGGTTTTGGTTGATTTAAATGAAAAATGGATAGTCGAAAAAGAAAACATCTTTTACAAATGTGGTTGGAGTCCGCTGGAAGGAACTGAATTTCATTCCAAAGTCACGCACACTTTCGTGAATGGAAATCTGGTTTATGAGAATGGAAAAATCAATGAAGAACAATTCGGAGAGCGTTTGCTTTTTGAAGTGGAAGGATAATTGTTAAGAAAGCGTACTTTGGTTCACTTTTTTTGTTTTAAAATCGTGTCTTCGTATTTTAAGCATAACTTTTGTTAATTCTCAAAACAAAATAAAAATCTAAATTTACCACAGACACAAATCAATCGTTTGTAAATATCAAAAATCACTTACTAAATGAATCTATACACACAACCAATGTTGCGCGAAGACGCACTCAGAGATAAAGTAGCCATTGTAACAGGCGGCGGAAGCGGTCTTGGAAAAGCTATGACCAAATATTTTCTTCAACTCGGTGCAAAAGTGGTTATCACTTCAAGAAATCTTGAAAAACTTCAGGGGACGGCGAAAGAACTGGAGGAAGAAACCGGTGGTAAAGTGCTTTGTGTGGCTTGCGATGTCAGAAATTGGGATGAGGTAGAAGCCATGAAAGAAGCCGCAATAAAAGAATTCGGGAGGATAGATATTCTCTTGAACAATGCCGCAGGAAATTTCATTTCGCCAACCGAGAGATTGACCCATTCTGCATTTGACTCCATTTTAGATATTGTTTTGAAGGGAACTAAAAACTGTACATTGTCTGTCGGAAAATACTGGATTGACAACAAAATTTCCGGAACGGTTCTAAACATCGTAACAACTTACGCCTGGACTGGTTCGGCTTATGTAGTACCGTCAGCTTGTGCAAAAGCTGGCGTCCTGGCAATGACGAGAAGTCTCGCTGTGGAGTGGGCAAAATACGGCATCCGTTTTAATGCCATTGCGCCAGGACCATTTCCTACGAAAGGCGCCTGGGATAGATTATTGCCAGGGAATTTGCAGGAGAAATTTGATATGAGGAAAAAAGTACCTTTGAGAAGAGTTGGTGAACATCAGGAACTGGCAAATCTAGCCGCTTATCTTGTTTCTGATTATTCTGCTTATATGAATGGGGAAGTGGTAACTATTGATGGTGGAGAATGGCTGCAAGGCGCTGGAGAATTCAATATGCTGGAGGATATTCCGCAGGAGATGTGGGATATGCTGGAAGCGATGATCAAAGCAAAAAAATCAAACTAATACAAGTTTTTGACTATTCAGATGTCACACAATTTTTTGTGTGACATTTTTTATATCAGACATTGCTTTTTCAATTGAAAAAAAAACAGGAAATTTGTCACAGATATGAGATATTTTATAGAGTTTTCTTACAATGGATCGCCCTATTTTGGCTATCAGATTCAGCCTAATCAGATTTCTGTACAGGAAGAGCTGGAGAAAGCATTATCCACCATTCTTCGGGAGCCGGTAAAAACAACAGGAGCCGGAAGAACAGATACAGGTGTACACGCAAGAAAGATGTTTGCCCATTTCGAAACCGATAAAAATGTGGACGATAATCTAGTTTATAAACTCAATTCTTTTTTGTCAGAAAATATCGCTATAAAAAAAATATTTGAAGTTCCTGCAGATTTGCACGCCAGATTTGATGCTACTTACAGAACTTATGAATATTATATTTCATTAGATAAAAATCCGTTTTCCAAAGATTCTTCGTGGCAATATTGGCGTCAAAAGCCGTTGGATATTAACCTGATGAATGAAGCTTGTAAAATCCTTTTCGAATATGATGATTTTACGAGTTTTGCAAAGCTGCACACAGATAATAAAACCAATATCTGCAAAATCTATAATGCAGAATGGGAGCAGATCGAAAATCAATTAAAATTCACAATATCTGCAGATCGGTTTCTCAGGAATATGGTAAGAGCAATTGTAGGAACAATGGTAGAAATTGGTAGCGGAAAAATTAAACCAACCGATTTAAGAAAAATCATTGAAGATCAATTCCGAAATTCTGCTGGTGTTTCTGCACCAGCACAAGGTCTTTTTCTGGTAGATGTAGGCTATGAATTTTAATTGATATTTAAATCACCGACCTAAGAATTCAATTTTTAAAGTCTTATTTTTGCATTGTTTTTTTCAATAACGAAAAAAGCCCGAATTCTAAGAATAATGAAGCAACAAAATACCTGGGATATTATAAAACGATTGTTTTTAATCGGAATGAAATTTAGGTCGTGGTTTATTTTCACGCTGATTATTTCGATTTTTCTGGCCATCGTTTCCACTTACAGACCATTTCTTTCTATGAAAATAGTGGATAATGATATTATCAAATTGCACGACAAGTCATTATTGATACATCATATTTATCTTTTTATCGGGTTAGTAGTTGCTGAAACAATACTTAATTTTTTTCTGGTTTATTTTTCAAATTTCATTTCACAAAATGTTATCCGTGATATCCGCGAAAGATTATATCACAAGTTGATTTATTTCAGGACTTCATTTTTTGATAAAACGCCTATAGGAAACCTAGTTACAAGAGCAGTCGGTGATGTGGAGACTATTGCTACCGTTTACACAGACGGATTTTTAATGGTTTTTGGAGATATTTTAAAAATTGGTTTCGTGCTATTTATGATGTTCAAGGCCAATGTGCACCTGAGTGTGATTTCTTTAGCTATTTTACCCATAATGGTGATTATCACAAGAGCTTTTCAAAAAAGACTGAAAGTCGCATTTGGCTCGGAAAGAAGCTGGACATCTACCCAAAATAGTTTTGTACAGGAACGTTTGAGCGGAATGGCTCTGATACAGGTTTTTAACAGACAAGAAGCTGAGTTTACGAAGTTTGATAAAATTAATATTGAGCTGAAAAAAGCTTTACTGAAAACAGTTTTTATCTTCTCATTATTCTTTCCTGTTGTCGAATTGATTTCGTCATTGTTCATTGGATTTATCTTATTTTATGGTGGTTTTATAAAATCTACGCCAGGAACTATTATTGCGTTTATACAGTTTATTAATATGTTGATTCGCCCATTGCGACAGATTGCCGACAGGTTTAATAATATCCAGAGAGGAATTGTGGGTGCAGAAAGAGTGCTTGGCGTGATGGATGAAGACTGGGCGATGCCTAATAATGGAACGGTTGCAAAAGATCATTTTGACGGTAAAATCGAATTTCAAGATGTTCATTTTGCTTATGACGACAAGCAGGAAGTGCTGAAAGGTATTGATTTTAAAGTGAATCCTGGTGAAACTGTAGCTATAGTTGGCGCAACAGGTGCCGGTAAATCCACAATTATCAGTCTGATTACCAGATTGTATGACATCAATTCCGGAAAAATAACGCTGGATGATATTGACATAAGAGATTACGAATTATACAACCTGAGAAGTCATATTGGTGTTGTGCTTCAGGATGTTTTTCTGTTTCACGGCAGTATTTTTGAAAATCTGACGTTGGGCGATGAAAATCTGAAGTTGGAACAAATCAGAAAAGCAGCAAAGGAAATCGAAGTTGATGAGTTTATAGAAAGATTACCCAATGGTTATGATTATGTGGTGAGCGAAAGAGGTTCTTCCATATCATTAGGACAGAGACAGTTGCTGTCTTTTTTACGAGCTTATCTTTCTGATCCTAAACTCCTGATTCTTGACGAAGCGACTTCATCCATCGACTACGAAAGTGAAAAATTAATCCAAAAAGCAACGGAAAAAATTACAAAAAACAGGACGTCAATCATAATTGCACACCGTCTTTCCACCATCGAAAAAGCAGATAAAATTATCGTGATGGACCACGGATTAATTGTAGAAGAAGGAACGCATCAGGAACTTCTTGCCAAAAATGGTTATTATTCGGTGCTTTATAAAGCGCAGGTTGTGACTGAGGATGGAGAAAAGACGATTTTAAATTAGTCAATAAATTAAAGGATAAATTTGTAATTTTGATTAAAACATATTGAAAATGAATATCGAAACGAGAAAAATAGAATTTGTTCAGGCTTTTCTAAATCTTCAAAGTGAGGAATTAATTTCTCAGTTCGAAAAACTTTTGAAGAAATCTAAACAGGCTGAGAAAGAATTGAAGCCTTTTACGATTGAAGAACTTAACGAAAGAATTGCCAAATCCGAAGAAGATTTTGAAAATGGGAGGTTCAAAACTCAAGAAGAGCTGGAGAAAATTTCTTCAAACTGGTAATAATGAAAATTATTTGGACAGATTTTGCAATTCAGAATCTTAAAGATATTTTTGATTATTATTCTAAAAATGCCAATAAAAAAATTGCACATAAAATCCGCAAACAAATTTTGGCTTCTACAAAACAATTGATTCAAAATCCTGAGTCGGGACAAACTGAATTGAATCTTGAAAAGTTAATTCAAAAATATAGATATCTGGTTGTAGGAAATTATAAAGTGATTTATAAGTTTGAGCAAGATGAAATCAGAATCGTTGACATTTTCGATGCCCGCCAGAATCCTTTAAAAATTGAACGAGAGAAATAATTCAATTTAATCCTTTATAATCTTATACCTAAAACTAATCAATCCTGAGGTAAGCAGCAGGCAGATAATAATGATGATTTTAAGTGATTGAATGAAATCACATAAGTTGTTGCCAGTAATTCTTGATATGCATTCTTGCGGATGATCTGTCTCGTGTGTCAGTCTGACTTCTGTATTGATGATCCAGATAACGGAGACCAAAATAACCAAAATCAGAACACTGATAATGGTTTGATAAACCTGTTTTCTCATAGTTTAGTTTTTTTGGTTTAGTTTTTTAAAGTTTTAAAATTTCCCAGGCTTTGTCGATTTCATTATTTTTTAAAAACTGTTGTGCAGATAAATGTGCCTCTTTTTCCCCGGAAAAATCTCCGTTTGGTAACACTTCTATATTAGCGAGCATACCGAGATCATTGCCGGTGAAAATATCACTTCGCTTTATTTCATCAGGAAGTTGATCATAGCCAATACCTTTCGTGACCAAGGGTTTTGGAACTTCAAAAAGGTTATTTTCATTGTTTCTGGAATACCAATTACTTCCTAATCGTGCTACCAGATCCAATTGTTTTTGGTCAAGATTTCCGGCTTCATCCAGATATTTTTCATTGATATGAATTTTGACAATTTCCGCAATCACCAGATTTCCCGCGCCGCCCATTTCGCCAAGGGATTTTATTTCCAGAACCTTACATTCAAAATTAACCGGAGATTCTGCAATCAAAGGCGGTTTTACGATGTCTGCGGATTTCATCGTCAATCCGGATTTGATGAATTCATTAACGCTATCTTCGTATTCTGTACTCGCCAAAGAAACCTGCTGAACCATATCGAAATTCACATTTCCGATGACCAATTCAGGAACTTCATTCAGATTTTCCAAAGTATGTTTTGTCGTATTATCCCGAACTCTTCTGGAAGGTGAAATAATCACAATCGGCGGAACCGTACTGAACATATTGAAAAAACTAAACGGCGAAAGATTGATTTCTCCTTTATTATTAATTGTGCTTGCCAAAGCAATCGGTCTTGGCGCAATAGCGGTTTGCATCACTTGTTGCAATTGTATTGCGGAAATATCTGAAGGGATGATGGTTTTCATAGTTTGGTAATTTTTTAACCATAAAGAACACAAGGTTTTCACAAAGGTCACTAGTTTAAAAGTTTTTGTGAGCCTTATCAAAATCTTTGTGCCTTTGTGGTGATTAATTAAATGGAATTGCCGGCAAAATCTTACCAGTCACTTCTCCAAATCCAACACGGATTCCGTCTTTTTCTGACCAGGCTTTCATTGTGATGGTATCGCCATCTTCAATGAATTTTCTTTCGATGCCGTTTTTGAGTTGCAGCGGTTTTGTTCCTCTCCAGGTTAGTTCCAGCATAGAACCGTAGGATTTTTCATTTTCTCCCGAAATAGTTCCGCTCGCATAAACATCGCCCACTTCCACATTGCAGCCATTCACAGTATGATGCGCCAATTGCTGACACATATTCCAATACATAAATTTGTAATTGCTCTCGGAAATCAGATTGTCTTCGGAATTTTCTGGTTTCAGGTAAACCTGAAGATTGATGTCATAATTTCTGTCTCCTTCGAATTTCAGGTAATCCAAAACTTCTGGTTCTTGATTCGGAGATTGGGTTTTAAATGGTTGCAAAGCTTCCAAAGTTACAATCCAAGGTGAAATAGACGAGCCAAAATTTTTCCCTAAAAATGGACCTAAAGGAACGTATTCCCAACTTTGGATATCTCTGGCGGACCAATCATTGAAAATCATCATCCCGAAAATCGCATCTTCTGCTTCGGTAACTGAAATTCTTTCTCCTAAATCTGTATTTTTATTCACAACGAAAGCCATTTCTAATTCAAAATCCAATTGTCTGGATGCGCTGAAAATCGGATTGTCAGAATCTGCAGGTTTAATTTGCCCACAAGGTCTTGTGATATCGATTCCTGATAAAACAATAGACGAAGCGCGGCCGTGATAACCGACCGGCAAATGTTTCCAATTTGGCAATAACGCATCTGCTGGGTCGCGGAACATCATCCCAACATTGGTGGCGTGCTGAATGCTGCTGTAAAAATCGGTGTAATTCGGGATATGTAATGGCATCATCATTTGGATCTCATCCAGATTGTAGAAACATTCTTCCAGTGCTTTTTCATCTTTGGACAATAAAGAATTTTCCAATAATAATTCCTGAATCTTTAAACGGACTTTGTTGGTTACAGATTTTCCGAGCTCTATAAATTCATTGATGGTATAGGCTTCGAAAACATTTTCTTGCAAACCTTCCAAATCGTCGAAATAACCAAGGTCAAACAATGTTGCCAAATCAATGACGATGTCGCCGATTCTTGTGGCGCAGGCAATATATTCTCTGTTGAAAACACAAACTCCAAACGGAATATTATGAATTGAAAAATCGGAATCAGAATTATAATTGATGAAGGATTTCATTTTTTATGTTGTTGTATTTTTTGATTAAAATTGAGCTACAAATTAAACATTCTTTTTGAAACGCTGAATAATAGCAGCCCGGCCTGAGTGGAGCTCTTTTTCTTTTTTTAAAAAAAAAGAAAAAAGCGGGAACGGAGGACGGATAAAGCTGCCCTAAAAAATTAAAGCATTAAATGAATCTCTAATGCTTTAATTATAAAAATATAAGAAAATAAAATTTGGTTAAAGGTTTCCTCTTTTGGCCTGCTCTCTTTCCAAAGCTTCGAAAAGTGCTTTGAAATTACCCGCTCCAAAACTCTGAGCGCCGTGTCTTTCAATAATTTCGTAGAAAAGAGTAGGGCGGTCTTCTACAGGTTTTGTAAAGATCTGAAGAAGATATCCTTCTTCATCACAATCTACCAGAATCCCAAGATCCTGAAGTTTTTTTATGTCTTCGTCAATGTTCCCGACTCTGTCCGGAATCATTTCGTAATAAGCTTCCGGTGGAGGCGAAAGAAATTCGACACCTCTGTTTTTTAATTCCGTAACTGTTTTTACAATATCTTTTGTCGCCACGGCAATATGCTGAACGCCTTCTCCTTCGTAAAAATCCAGATATTCCTCAACCTGGGATTTTTTCTTGCCTTCTGCTGGTTCGTTAATCGGAAATTTTGCATAGCCGTTTCCGTTAGACATTACTTTGGACATCAGCGCAGAATATTCTGTATTGATCTGTTTATCGTCAAATGAAAGAATATTTACGAAGCCCATTACTTTTTCGTACCATTCCACAGTTGGTATCATTCTGTCCCAGCCAACATTACCTACACAATGGTCTACATAAAGCAGTCCGACATCAGACGGATTGTAGTCACTTTCCCATTTTTCATAACCTGGCAGAAAAAGGCCATTGTAATTTTTACGTTCTATAAACATGTGAACGGTTTCTCCATATGTATAGATGCCGGACATTCTTACTTCGCCGTTTTCATCGGACAAAGTGGTGGGCTCAAGATAAGGTTTTCCTCCACGTTTTGTAGTTTCTTCGAAAGCTTTATAAGCGTCATCTACCCAAAGTGCAAGGATCTTAACACCGTCGCCGTGTT
>JAEXJU010000084.1 GCA_023448955.1 Bacteroidota bacterium | reverse complement strand
GTCTAATATAATAATGATCGGCGAAACAGGAACCGGGAAAACGCTGCTTGCTAAGACAATTGCCAAACAACTAAACGTTCCATTCTGTATTGTAGATGCGACAATTCTTACCGAGGCTGGTTATGTGGGTGAAGATGTAGAAAGCATTCTGTCCAGGCTTCTGATGGTAGCCGATTACGATGTAGAAAAGGCAGAACGGGGAATTGTTTTTATTGATGAGATCGATAAAATTGCCAGAAAATCTGACAATCCAAGTATTACTAGAGATGTTTCCGGAGAAGGAGTGCAACAGGGCTTATTAAAATTACTGGAAGGAAGTATTGTGAATGTTCCGCCACAGGGCGGGCGTAAGCATCCGGATCAGAAATATATTCAGGTTAATACGCAGAATATTCTTTTCATTGCCGGAGGTGCTTTTGATGGTATGAAGGAAATTATTGAGAGAAGACTGAATAAACAAGCTATTGGTTTTTCTGCAGATAAAATCAATAAAACTGAAGAAGAAGATTATATTCTGAGCCAGATTAATGCAATTGATTTGAAAAGTTTTGGACTCATACCAGAGCTTTTGGGTAGATTTCCGATCATAACTTATCTGGATAAACTAACAAAAGAGACTCTCGTGAGGATTATGAAGGAGCCAAAAAACTCAATCATTAATCAATTCACAGAACTTTTTAAGATGGATAAAGTGTCACTGGAATTTACTGACCAGGCTATTGAAGAAATCGTAGAAGACACCATGAATAAAGGTTTAGGGGCAAGAGGACTGAGAGGAACTACAGAAAAAATCTTAGAAGATTATATGTTTGATATTGATAATAAGGAACATATAATTATAGACTCAATAAAATAGAATTTATAAAAATAGCTTTTTTTTTTTGTTTTTGTAAAAATTTAATATCTTTGCAGAACAAACACAAAAGAACTAACTGATGATAAAAAATTTCTTCAATCTACAATTGTTGCTTATTGGCAGCTTAGCCTACAGCCAGGTTCTCACATATGTGGGATCTAATGCATTAGTAACTGTTCAGAGCCAAACCCTTGTCTATAACGGCGGTGGATTACAGACAGCAGGAACTTCTACTGTCAATAATTCAGGTAATATTATGATTAATGGAGGTACAAACGATAGATTAGACGTTGGCACAACTTCTAATTTCAATATAAAGTTTGCTACAACTACTGATTACGGACAGTTATACATCGCAGGAATTCCTCAGACTGCTATCACAGGAAAAGTAAATAAAGAGTACAGATCTGATTATCTGAATGGCACTACTGGAAGACAACAGACTGGTTTGCCTTTCTATAATATTACTATTCAAGATCTAATTAATACATTTGGTGCAAACCAGATCAATTTTACAAATGGTGCATTGAACTCAGCAGGTCGTTATAATTTTGGATCAATGTTCAAATGGAATAATTATAATTCTAAATTTGATCAGATATATGTAAATCCGGATAATAATACTGTAATAGGTACACCAATGACCTATTACATTCTTCCGAGAAGAAATGCATCGGGTACATATTTCTGGACTCCAACAACAGAGACTAAAATATTTTCTGGAAGAGCTGTTTCTGATGAAGCTACAACTTCTACAAATTATATATTCAATCTTTCCGGGCAGGCAGCTGTTAATTTCGGATATAATGGAAATGCTCAAAATACTTACAGAGAAAAATATAATAGCTATCTGGATGATCCTTTTAGTTCTAAGACGCCATCTTGGTCTACCGACTATGGAAGGAATTTATACCAGCTGGCAAACCCGTTTTTGACTAATCTTGATCTTAAATTTATTGCCACAAATGAAGGTGGTCTTCTAAGCGATGGAAACTACATACCAAATTTAGTCGGGATAGCTTATTATGGTAATAACCAGATTGGATGGCAGTATGGTGTAGGAACAAATTATTCAGGTACTACCATAGTTGCATTAACTTCCGGAGGTGCTTTTCAGGCAGGTGATATTTCACTTAACAAGCTAGTAATAAAACCAATGGGAGAGTTTATGGTAAAACTAAATTCTAACGTTGCACAAACTTTGAATCTTTCCAAAACAAGAAGATTTAATTTTACTTCCAGAGCAGATGCTACAAATTATTCTGTTACTGCTGCAAAAGGTGCTTCTTTGCTAGATGATATTCCTGCAGATAAGATAGTAAAACAAGTTGCGGTGGTTGCTTATGATATGGACGGTGTGGAAATCGACAGAACATATTACGCTGTTTCGCCTTCTGCTGTTACAGGATATAATCCTACATCTACATCATTACAAGCTTACTCAACTCCAAACGTTAGTTCTGTTTTAGATTCGAGTACGCCTGCAGACAGCAGAAAAATATATACAAAAGAAGAAGCAGCTAACGGAGGAGAAGATATTAATCAATCTGATAAGCTTTATATCAATGAAGCTAATGAAATTGATTTTAAATCAAAAGAAATCCCGCTTTATATCACTAGTATTGATCAACCATATCAGTTGAAATTTGAAGTTTATGAAAAAGGAGAAAGAGCTACAGACGGTTTGAGTAACGGTAAAAGCTTTTATTTGAAATACGCTGATGGACTTTTTGTTAAAATTAACGACGGAGATAGTCTTCCTATGAGTGGTTCACCGGTTCTAGGTCTTTACTACGAATTGCCAGAAGGCGCAACTTTAGGCACTGGAAATTCTATCAAGTTTCAAACTTTAATTGCAAAAAAAGAAGCTAACTGGGTTGTGAGGTTTGCAAAAGACTGGAACAAAGCTACTGTAGAGGTTTATTCTGCTGCGGGTCAGCTTATGAATTCTAAATCAAATATTTCAACTAGCACAGATTATATTATTCCGGTAAATTATCAGGCGAAGGGCGTATTTGTTGTAAAGGCAATTTCTGAAAAAGGAGAAGTTGTGATCAAAAAAATTGTTAACTAAAACACAAGACTTACTGATGATTAATCTTTTATTCAAGAGAAGAATATATATCTTCTTATTAATACTTACGAGTATTTTTAGTTTTGCACAGACTGTGCCACCACCACCAGAAAATCCTGAATCAGGTGATATTGGAGCATATCCGGCTTCGCCCATAGATGCTTATACTTTGGTTTTATTTTTAATAGGGATGTTGTTGATAATTTCAGTGTTTTATTTGAAACCGAAATCAAAAATATTAAATTAGTACAATATTTATTATACAAAAAACTCACTTATTACGGTGAGTTTTTTATTTTTACACTATGAAAAAAATATTGATTATCTGCAGTGTTATAACGTCTGCTTCTTTTTTCTCTCAGTTTACAGTGATTGTTGATTTGCCATCATATTATTCCGATTCAGATATCTATTTATATGGGTTTAATGGATCCAAAGAAATTTTATATTCTAAAGCCAAGACGAATAATAATAAAGCAATATTTAAAGTAGATAAAAAATATGTTGGTATGATGAGAGCCTTCTTCCAAAAGAATAACTCATCTGTAAATATGGTTTCTGAAAATAAAAATATTGATTTAAGACTAGAGCTAGACGATAAGAGTAAAATATCTAATGTTGTTTTTAATGACCAAACCAACCAGGTTTTTAGTAGTGATGTAGATTTGCAAAAGAAAAAAGAGCTGATATTGCCAGCTTTGATTCAGATAAAGGATTACTATAAACCAAACGATGGATTTTATAAATCTTTAGAAGGAGAGATCGCCCTTTTATCAAAGGAAAATAATACATCAATTAATGTAAACCATCCTTTTTTAAGCTACTATCAGCAGAATCAGAAATTTTCTAATCAGGAAAGTGCACCTCAGTTAAAACAGGAAGATTATCTCAATTTCTTTTCTAAATCAAGTGAATATCTTGAAACATCATTATTACTAAAGCCTTCATTAATTAATTATTTAAATGCATCCAAATCTAATGTTGAAGGTGGAGTAGATAAACTCTTGGAAACAGTCAATGTAGAAACTCCACGCGGGCAGACGATATTATCTGAATTGATAGATATTTTTAACACCTATAATATGGACAAGCTTAAGGATAAGTATCTTGCCGAAGCTAATAATTTGAAATGTACCATCAACTACAGGCTTGCTTCTACGCTTAAATCTAATAATAATACGGCAATTGGACAAAAGATGCCTAATGCAGTTTTCGTCAATCCTATTCACACAAAAGCAAAATCTCTATATGATATTAAAAGCAATAAAAAAATAGTTGTCTTTTGGTCATCAACTTGTTCTCATTGCGAAGCTGAATTGCCTAAAATCCTTGAAAAATATGAAAAGTTAAAAGAACAAAATATTGCGGTTGTTGGGCTTTCTCTTGATAGTAATTTGGATGAGTTCAGAAGTAAAGCAAATAATTATCCTTGGATTAGTGATTCAGAAGGAAAAGGCTGGTATAGTTCTTACGGGGAAACTTACAATATAAATGCTACACCTACTTATTTTATCTTGGATGCTGATAATAAGATCATAAGCAAGCCTAATCATGTGGCAGATGTATTAGAATATTTAAAAGTTAATTAAAAATTTGTGGAAATGTAAAATATCCTTATATTTGCACCACGAAAAAGGCGAGGTAGCTCAGATGGTTAGAGCGCAGGATTCATAACCCTGAGGTCACGGGTTCAATTCCCGTCTTCGCTACGAAATCAATCCGTAATTTGTTTATCAGATTACGGATTTTTTTATTATTATTTAATTTGAAATAAAGTAATAATCTATTGTATTGTCTCGTAGCTAATTAGAATATCAGACAAAAAAAATATTAAATTTCTTTTTAAAATATTTGGTGGGTAAAATCAAAAGATGTATTTTTACAGTGCTTTTGAGACAATCACTCAGGAGCAATAAATTTTTTTTCATCATTTGTGTTTTTAGAATCGTACAATAGTACGATTCTTTTTTTTTATATATCAAACATAATCAGGAGATTAACGAAGTATGAGTAAGTAATGCTGCCTTCCTGCTGGTTAGATTTTAAAAACAAATCATTAGTTACTCCAAAGAAATCACTAACTATTCCTTCATTATCTTTTAGATATTTCATTTCATATTCTCGATCCTTTTTCATCTTAGCTGAAAAGGATTTAATAATTTGTTCTGCAAATTTTTTGTCTTTGTATGAAACTGCTCTTATAAGGCTTTTCAGGGCATATAAGTTGGCATTATATCTTAATTCCGGAATTTGTGATCTATATGCACAAAGAAAGCCTATAAAGCTAGCTTCTTGTTCTCTGGCAAAGCCTAACTGGTGTGACATTTCGTGAGCCATAGTAAAAGCCAGCTGAGTAGAAGGTATATTAGGATTGTATTGCGCTTCTGTTGTGAATGGATTATAATAACCAAGGATTCCTGTTTTACTCATAAAACCGTTAAATAAGCTTGGTTTGATAGAGATTGTATTAATTGACTGTTTCGAACAGATGTTTTTCGGCAATAGTTTTTGTTGATTTAATATCTCTTGTTTTATTTTCGCAAAATCTACTACTTTCAGTATGCCATTTTTATCTTCATTTAGATTAGCACGCTCGCTTTTGCATAGATTAAGATATTTGATTGTTAGTTTTTTTATTTCTACATCTGTTACTTTTCTATTAGGTAGTTTTTGAATGATTGGTGGCTGAAAATATAGCATTCCCCAAAAACATTGATAGGTGAAATAGAAAATATTTCCGATAATCAATAAATGCTTTATGTATTTTGACGTGCGGAATTTTATACTCAATAATAAGAAGTAGCAAATAAGCACTCCAAGTATTATATATATTAGATCGCCTATTGAAAAGCTAACTTGCGAAAATAATGAAATGTGCCAGTTTTTTTTCCAGTCAAAAAGTTGTGAAAAGAAACTTACTGCAAAATCAAATTTTGACAATAGATAGAATAACAAAAATTGGGCAACCAAAATGATTGCCCAAGATTTAGAATTTAGAATAGTCTTTTTTTTAGTGTCCACCAGAAACTTTTTTATCAAAACTGATACCTTGACTTTTTAATATTCCGCTCACTCTCCAAGCATAGAATGCAAGATAAGCAAAACAAAGAATACCAACAATATAACTTTGCTTTATTCCGATGCTTTCTGAAACCATACCCTGCAACCAGCTCACTATGCCACCTCCCATAATCATCATGATAAGGAAGCTACTTCCTTGGCTTGTATGTTTTCCAAGACCACTTACTGCCAGTGTAAAGATACAAGGCCAAAGTGTACTGCAGAAAAGACCAACACTTGTAAAAGCGTAAATACTGATAATACCATCTGTTAACATACCAATAGCGATGGCTAATATTCCCAAAGATGCGAATATCAATAACATCCTTGCAGGATTTCCTTTGCTCGCCATATCTGCACCGATAAGAACAAGAATAATCAATCCATAGATGTAGAACGGAGACAAGTCGTGCTTTGCAATAGCATTAACGATAAGAAAAACACCAAAAGCTAAATACGGTGCAATGAAACGTAAGATTTTCTGTGTATTCATATTGTCTGTAAAAGCTTCAACAGCACCAGTCCAACGGCCAATCATCAAACTTGCCCAATAGAGAGAAATATAAGGAGATATTTCCTGCAAAGTATAAAGAACACCTGTTTTGCTATTGATGATTGTTTCCATATAGGCAGGTAAATTACTGGCTGTGGAAACTTCTACGCCCACGTAGATAAAGATAGCAAGCATTCCTAAAACCAACTGAGGATATTTCAAAGCAGAGCTTCTCACGGATCCATCTTCTGTAGCAGTTTCTTCAATAGTTTCCGGATGTTCTGGTAAAGAAGAAAATTTAAGTAAAAGTGCGACGGCAAGGAAAGCGGCACCTAAAACCAAATAAGGAATCTTAACACTCTCAATACTCATATTGGTATTCTCAGAAGCAGCCGAACCGAAAATGGCAAAACTCACAATCAGCGGACCAATTGTAGTTCCGAAATTATTAATTCCTCCAGCCAATGTCAACCTTTGCGAACCCGTACTTACTGGTCCTAGTGCAATTGCAAGAGGATTAGCAACAGTTTGCTGTAAAGAAAATCCTAACGCCACAATGAAAAGCCCGGAAAGCATCAGTGGAAATGAATGAAGATTAGCCGCAGGATAGAAAAGCAATGTTCCTAATGCGGAAATCGCCAAGCCTAATGCTAACCCGTTTTTATAACCGATTTTATTCACTAGATCTTTTCTGATGGCTAATGAAATCAGCATATATATTATAGATCCTACAGTATAAGCAATGTAAAATGCTACAGATACAAGCTGACTCTGACCTTGCGTCAAATCAAATGCTTTTTTGAATACGGGAATCAGAATGTCATTACTTGCCGCAACAAATCCCCAGAAGAAAAAAACGGTTACAAGTGGGATAAACTGTGCCCAATTGGTTTTTTGTGGTGTCATATATTAATTATTTCTTAATTTAAGGTTTATATTATAAAAACAAATGTAAGTAAAAAGTCCTTTCAATCATAAATTATTTTATTTTCTCAATGAGAGACAATTTAATTTCTTCAAAGGAGGTCTCTTTTAAAGTTTTCAGAGGTAAATCAGGTGTAAGAATGTCATTAAAGAAAACCTGTACCACGCCAGGATAACCTTTGGAATTATCAAATGGAAACATCTCTTTTAAGCCTTTAAAAGTATACACTGCAAGAGGAAATTGGTGTTTGGATGCAAGAATAAAAGCACCATCCTTGAAATCGTCCAGTACAACTGAAGTGTCATCTGGAACGCCGCCTTCAGGGAAAATAACAATGCTTTGACCTTGTTGCATTCTTTCAGCGCATCGTCTGTAAACATCAGCCCGGCTTCTGGCGCTGCTTCGGTCCACCATCACACATACTCTTTTATAAACTGTTCCGAAAATAGGGATTTTTACCAGCTCTTTTTTTCCTACATAACATAGAGGATGATTTGGAAAAAGAATACAGGGGAGCATTACATCCATAATGGAAGTGTGATTGGAAATAATAACGTAGGCCTGGTTTTTGTCAATTTTTTTACTTGTTTTATTGATGAGTTTGTACCGGAATCCCATGCCATAGAACATCCCAATTGCCCAAAGACGGATAAAAAAATAACAGGTTTTATAATCTTTTTGCCGGATGGAAAGCAGATAAACCGGGAGAAAAAAAACAAGTGTAAGAATGGTGCCTAAAATCACCATCCAGAATCGCCACAGATAGACTAAGATTGTCCTCATTAATATTTAAAAAAAATTAATAAGTCCAAAAATAGGTTTTTATCCATTAAAAATAATCTTTTTCTTAATAGAATAATTGAGCATTGATACTAATAGGATAGCTGTGATCTTACTCATCATTTCGGGAGAAAGCACATAAAATCTAAGATCTATTACATCTTTATACACAAAATGATAGAGAATCTGGAAAATAATAAGGCTTATAAATGTTGAAATAAAAGAAACTGAGATAAAATATAAAAATTCTTTTCTCTTAGAATGTTTCCCTCTTTCAAACACAAACCAAATACTTAGGAAGTAGTTTGTTATTATTCCGCAGCTTGTCGATAAAATATTGCTAAACGGATATTTAATTCCATAGAGATTATACTCGGATGAGAAGAGTCTCGGAAGATAAATACTCAGTATTTTAAAACTCCCTATTTCTACAATAGCACTCAGTCCTCCCGCTATTATAAAGAAGATGACCTGTTTTTGACGAAGAATTAATTGTTTCATTCTTTTGCAAATTTATACTAATTGTTAAATGTTTTAAAATAATCGTTAAATAATTTTTTTGTATCAAAAATATTTTTACATTTATTTTATCATAAAAGAAAATTAATATTTAACTAAATATTGATTAAGACAGAAGGTTATTGTTGAAAACACTGTAAACAAAGCAAAATATAAATATTAATATGCCTGGCTGGGAGACTGGTCAGGTGATTTTTTCGCCAAACATCACACCACATCACAAAAATTAATTATTAACAAAATGAAAAATTCCAGCAGACCTTACAGAAAATTTCTGCCTCAGCAAAAAAAGATTGAGGAATTGGAAAAGAGCAGCTCAAGATTCAGAAGAATCTATTCCGAGTACGAACTAATGTCCGATGAACTCTGGAATCTGGAAACCAGTGATACTTCTGAAAGTATTCCTGATGACTTTATAAATGCAATAAAGCTGCAAACCACTTATTTGGAAGATGAGATAGAAGACTGGCTCATCGAAGATAAAGAATGACAGGATCACTAAAATCTTCCGGAAAATAAACTATTTTAGCACTTTTAAAACATAAAGTATGATTGCTATTGTAGACGGAGGATCCACAAAATGCGACTGGGTAATACTGGAAAATGACGGTACGGAAGTCCTGAAAACAGAAACAGTCGGTTTCAATCCCAATATTACAAAACCGGAACTTATAGCGCCGGAACTGGAGAAAAATCAGGCATTGACAAAGTTCTGTGATTATCTGGAAAATATCTTTTTTTATGGCTCAGGTTGCGGCACGCCGGAAAACAGACTCATTGTAGAAAGAGAGATTCAGAAAGTCTTTACCAATGCCAATATACATGTGAAGGAAGATCTTTTAGCTGCGGCTTATGCAGCATACAGAGGCGTTCCGGCCATTGTCTGTATTTTGGGAACAGGCTCCAATGCGTGCTACTTCGACGGGGAAAATGTAAAAACAGAACTACCTTCTCTAGGTTTTTTGATAGGCGATGAAGGCAGTGGAAGCGCATTGGGAAAACAGCTGGTACGGCATTATTTTATGAAAAAATTACCGCCGGATCTGCATCAGCAGTTTACTGAGATTTATCAGCTGCACATAGATGAGCTTCTGAAAAATATGTACCATAATCCTAGAGCCAATGCTTATATGGCAGATTTTACACGCTTCATTGTGGACAGGAAAACGCATCCGTATTTTCAGAATTTCATCTATAAAGAACTGAAGAATTTCCTTGAGTTTCAGGTGATGCCATACGAAGAATGCCGCGATGCAGAGATCAACTTTATAGGTTCAGTAGCTTATTTTTTCGAAGATTCTTTGCGGGCTGCAGCGGCAGATTTTCACTTCAACGTTGGCACAGTCGTTCAGAAACCGATAGAAAGTCTGGTCAATTATCATCGTGACTATATCATTCCAAAGCTTTAACTTTGCAGGAATAATTTGGGCGTATCCCTTTATCTCGTCTTTAAGGACGAGATAAGCGGGTCGGTCTGCGGGCAGTCGCTTCCCGATAAAAACTTTGCAAAGTTTTTATCGGGAAGCGACTGCCCGCAGAC
>JAEXJU010000030.1 GCA_023448955.1 Bacteroidota bacterium | reverse complement strand
GTCATATCTTCCGCCATAAGGTTGAGAATCCAGATGTGAACCAACCATCAGAACTGGCAAATCGGGATTAGTTCCTTCTAACCTTCCGATAAGATTCCCGAAATTGTCAATTCTTGTTGTCATTCCTGCTTGTTTCATCCACGATGAGGCGAGTTCAAATGCTTTTTTTTCGTCCGGAGAATGCGCAGGTCTGTTGGTTCCTGTTTCACCGATTTTCCCGATTTTTGACATTTCGGTGAAGAATTTTTCAAGTCGTGAAGCGTTGATGTTCATTGGTTTTTAAAAAAAATATGAGGTTGAAGCTATATGTTTTATTGTTCGTAAATCCTTTCGGTTTACAATTCGGAAAGGTTTGTAATTTTAAAATGATTGACAAATGGTCTATTGCTGTCAAAACTGCGCCCCTACCTGAGTGGAGCTCTTTTTGTCATTGCGTTTGCTGTAAAGTTCTACTGATTACTTCGCTCCATACGCAATGACAAAAAAGCGGGAACGGAGGGCGGATAAAGGCGCCCAAATAATCTTAATGATCATTCAGCGGCAAACCCTTTTCCTGGAACTGAATCCAGTTGAGATAATCCGGACCAACTCTTTTTTCTTCCATTGTGATACAATTATCAACGGGACAAACCAGCTTACAAAGGTTACAGCCGACACATTCTGGTTCGTTGATCGTGTAAGTATTGTAAGGCATTCCGTCACCTTTGAAAATCGCCTGATGCGATGTGTCTTCGCAGGCAATGTGGCATAATCCGCAGTGGATGCATTTGTCCTGATTGATATTGGCAACGATATGGAAATTGAGGTCGAGTTTTTCCCATTCGGTCATCGTAGGAACTGATTTGCCTACGAAATCTGTGATTTTTTCAAAACCTTTTTCGTCCATCCAGTTGTTGAGACCTTCGCATAAATCTTCCACAATTCTGAATCCATATTTCATCGCAGCCGTACAAACCTGAACGGAAGTGGAACCCAACAACATAAACTCCACCGCATCCTGCCACGTTGAAACGCCTCCAATCCCGGAAATGGGAACTTGGGAAGTGACAGGGTCTTTGGAAATGGTTGTCAGCATTTTAAGTGCAATTGGCTTAACAGCCGGTCCGCAATAGCCGCCAAAAACGGATTGCCCGCCAACATTCGGATTAGGAACTAATGTATCCAGGTCGATTCCTGTAACAGACTGAATGGTATTAATCAAAGACAATGCGTTGGTTCCTGCATTGACCGCCGCTCTTCCGGTCGGAACTACGGAATGAACATTAGGCGTCAGTTTTGTGATGACAGGCAATGTGGCGACTTCCATCACCCATTCTACGATCATTCCCGCAATTTCCGGATCCTGTCCGACAGCTGCACCCATTCCGCGCTCTGTCATCCCGTGCGGGCAACCAAAATTGAGCTCGAAGCCGTGAGCGCCAGTTTGCTCACAACGTTTTACCATTTCGTGCCATGCTTCTCTTGTGTTATCTGCCATTAGCGAAATAATCATCGCTCTGTCCGGAAATTCCCTTACCACTTCTTCGATTTCCCGAAGGTTGATATCCAAAGGTCGATCGGAAATTAATTCTATATTATTGAAACCCGCAACACGCTGTCCATTGAAATTGATTGCGGAATAACGGGAAGAAACATTTTTTACCTGGGAACCTAATGTTTTCCAGACAACGCCACCCCATCCCGCTTCGAAGGCGCGCATTACATTTATTTTTTTATCTGTAGGCGGTGCTGAAGCTAGCCAAAAAGGATTCGGGGATTTTATACCTAAAAAGTCACAAGATATATCTGCCATAATTTTGATTTAAAGTTTGAGATAGACACTTCGACAAGCTCAGTGTGACAATGTTTTTTTTGATTTTGTTAATTCAATATATATTCTAAGATTGAACGGGCCGCCAATTTTCCGTCCTGAGCAGCATTCACCACTTCTTTTCCGCCATTGATGCAGTCGCCGCCGGCAAAGACACCTTTCCAGTTGGTTTCATAAGCGGAATTAACGGAAACTTTGCCATAAGAATTCTGTAATTCGTAATTGGAAATTAACCCTTCGAATGGCGTTTGCCCGGCTGCTTTAATAATCATATCGCATTCGATCTCAAAGGTTTCTCCGGTTTCCACAGGACTTCTTCTTCCTGATGCATCCGCATCGCCTAATTTCATCCTGCTGCAAACTAATGTCTTTACATTTCCATTCTCAGCATAAACTTCTTTTGGTGCTGCAAGATATTCCATATTACAACCGTCCAGTTTGGCAATATCCAATTCTACATCGGTACAAGGTTTTTCGTTTTCTGTTCTTCTGTAAACAATCGTCACATCTTTTGCTCCCAGTCTTTTTGCCTGGGTTGCAGCATCTATTGCTGTCATTCCCAAACCTATTACCACCACTTTGTCGCCAACAGGAACCGTTGAAAAATCATTGGTTCTGAGATTATAAATGTAAGAAATTGCGTCTTCGACACCTTGAGAATCTTCCCCAGAAATATCGAGTCTTCTCGCAATTCCGACACCGATTCCAAGGAAAACAGCATCAAAATTATCCTGCAAATCTTTCAGGTGAACATCTTTTCCAAGTTCCTGGTTATATCTGATATCAATTCCGCCAATGGATGTGATATATTTCACTTCGTCTTCGCAGAATTCCGGAGTAACTTTATAAGCTGCAATTCCGTAAGTCATCAGTCCGCCGCCTTTGGATTCCATTTCGAAAATCGTTACATCCACGCCTTCTTTTGACAAATAGAAAGCACACGCCAATCCGGCAGGACCAGCACCAACCACCGCCACTTTTTTTCCAAGAGAAGGTTTTCTCTCGAACAATTGCCAGTTGTTATACATTGCTTTTTCTGTGGAATATCTTTGCAAACGTGCTATCTGAATCGGTTCCTCGTGCAGCAGATTATAAACGCAGGAACCTTCGCACAACTTTTCGACCGGGCAAACTTTGGAACAGCTTGCGCCCATAATATTATCCGTAAAAATGGTACGAGCCGAGCCTTTCACGTTGTCTGTCGCAATTTGTTTGATAAATTTCGGAATGTTGATATGTGTTGGACACATTTTGATACAAGGTGCGTCGTAGCACATTATACAGCGGTTGGCTTCTATTATAGCGCCTTCCCGATTCTCAAAAGGTGGATGAATGTCCGCGAAATTTTGCTGATATTGTTCTTCAGTTAAGCGTCTGTTTGCTATCATAATTTTCTTAGTTGTCAGTTGTTTTTTAGTAAGTAACGTTTGATTATTTGTCAAACCAGTATTATATCTACAATCCGCAGCCCGGCTTGAACGGAGCTCTTTTTCTTTTTACAGAAAAGAAAAAAGCGGGAGTGGAAGACGGATATAGCTGCCATAAAAGTTTATAATTGAGTTAAGTCATCGTAAGTTTCCGGTCGTCTGTCGCGGTAAAACTGCCATTTGGAGCGAACCTGATCTATCAGATCCAGATCAAATTCGGCAATGAGAAGCTCATCTCTATCTTCCGAAGCCGTCGCAAAGATCTCACCCAAAGGATTGACGAAATAAGAAGTTCCGTAGAATTTGCCGAGATTCCAGGGTTTTTCTGTTCCAACACGATTAATGCAGCCCATAAAATAGCCATTCGCTACAGCGTGAGCCGGCTGTTCCAGCTTCCAAAGGTATTGTGACTGTCCGACTGTTGTTGCGGAAGGATTGTAAACGATCTCTGCTCCATTGATTCCCAACACCCTTGCACCTTCCGGAAAATGTCTGTCGTAGCAGATGTAAACCCCGATTTTAGCATATCTGGTCTGCAAAACAGGATAGCCCATATTTCCGGGTTTGAAGAAGTATTTTTCCCAGAATCCACCCGTTTGCGGAATGTGGTTTTTACGGTATTTTCCTAGATATTGTCCGTCTGCATCTATCACGGCGGCTGTATTATAAAGAATTCCGGCGCCGTCTTTTTCGTAAATAGGAACGATAATCACCATTTGGTATTTTTTAGCATATTCTGCCATCAGATCTGTCGTAGGACCCGGAACGGTTTCTGCCGACTCATACCATTTGGAGTCCTGACCCGGACAGAAATATGGTGTATTAAAAATCTCCTGAAAGCATAAAATCTGAACGCCTTTTTGACCAGCTTCATCAATATAAGGCAGATGTTTTTCCAGCATCGCCTGTTTTATTTCGTCAATCGTTCCTTCGCCTTCTGTTTTAGCGAGAGACATTTGGATTAATCCTGATTTTATGATTCGAGACATAGCTTTTAGTTATGAGTTATTAGTTATTAAATTTTATCTGAGACTTTATTCCGTTTAATAAATTGACCATAGCCTTTTCCGACAAGGCATTCGTTATTATCAATGGCGACTTTTCCTCTTAATAAAACGGTTTTGACTTTTCCGGTGACTTCCCAGCCTTCATAACCGCTGTAATCCACATTCATATGATGGGTTTTTGCTGAAAGCGTATGTTTTTCATTGGGATCGAAAATCACCAAATCGGCATCCGAACCGATACAAATAGTTCCTTTTTTAGGGTACATTCCGAAAATCTTGGCTGGATTTGTACAGGCCACTTCTACGAATTTGCTTAGTGTAATTCTGCCTTTATGAACTCCTTCGGAATATAAAAGTTCCATTCGGTTTTCCACAGCCGGATGTCCGTTCGGAATTTTTGAGAAATCGTCAATACCCATTAATTTCTGTTCCCAGAAAAACGGACAATGGTCTGTAGCAACCACATTGACCAACCCCTGATTGATTCCCGCCCAAAGTGTTTCCTGATCCTTTTTCTCTCTCAACGGTGGCGACATTACCCATTTTGCGCCCTCAAAATCCTGCTCATATAAACTCGCATCAAGAATTAAATACTGAATACAGGTTTCCACGAAAACGTGCTGATTCCTTCTGGTTGCGTTTCGCACCGCATTCAGAGCGCCTTCGCAAGTAAGATGCACAATATAGCCGGGACAGCCTGTAAAATTGGTCATATCAACAAAACGCTCGCTGGCTTCTGCTTCCGTCACTTCCGGCTGAGACAGATAGTGATAAATCGGAGCACGATTGCCTTCATTTCGATTTTTCTGAACCAGATAATCAATCATATCGCCGTTGGTTGCGTGAACGTTGATAAGTCCGCCGTGTTGTTTCACCTCCTCCATCAAGCCGACCATCTGACGGTCATCCACCATCAATGCACCTTTATAAGCCATAAAGGTTTTGAAAGACGTAATGCCTTCCTCTTCTATCATCTCCCGGATTTCTGGCTTGGTATTATCATTATAATCCGTCACAGCCATATGGAAACTATAATCGCCGACTGCATTTCCCTCGCTTCTTCCCTTCCATTCTTCTAATGCCGAACGAAGAGACTTCCCTTGAGTCTGAAGAATAAAGTCAATAACCATTGTTGTTCCGCCAAATAATGCAGCCCGTGTTCCCGTTTCGTAAGAATCACTGGAAAAAGTTCCCATAAACGGCATATCCAGGTGAACGTGAGGATCTATTCCACCGGGAAAAATCAATTTACCGGAAGCATCAATGAGTTCATCCGCTTCATATTTCAGATTCTTTCCGATGGCAGAAATCGTTTCATCTTCGATAAAAATATCACCAATGAAATTTTCTGATGCTGTAACTATATTGCCGTTTTTGATTAAAATACTCATATATCTTATAAATGATGAATGATAGTTGATAAATGATGATTAAAAGTTTTTATTTTTTATTTTTCATCAATAGAAAATAAATTAATCCACTGATAAAGAATCCGATAAACCATCCGTAATGGTAAAGATTGGTCAGCCACTCAGGAACTGAATCTGCCGGGATAACTTTTATGGTTACCAGAAAGCCCGGAATGTTAGGTATAACCCCGAATATCAAAGCCATAACAGCTTTGGAATTAAAACCGTTTTTGTAAGAATAGGTTTTTCCTTCCTGATATAATTCTTCCAAAATCAGCTGTTGTTTTCTCACAAAAAAGTAATCAGAAATCATAATGCCTCCAATGGGACCAAGCAAGCTGGAATAGCCTACCAGCCAAGTGAAAATATAGCCTGAAGGATCTGCAATGAGTTTCCAGGGACAGATTAAAACCCCTATAATCCCTGTGATGTAACCACCTGTTCTGAAGCTGATTTTTGATGGACTGAGATTAGCAAAATCATTAGCCGGACTTACGATATTCGCTGCAATATTAGTTGCGAGCGTTGAAATTGCAATAGCGATCATTGCCAACGTCACCAGAATTTTGTTCTCAAATTTTCCTGCCAGGATCACAGGATCCCAAATCGTTGTTCCATAGATGATGGTTGTTGCAGATGTAACCACTACGCCAATGAAAGAGAAGACTGCCATTGACGGTGGCAAGCCAATCATTTGTCCATTGATCTGGGCTTTTTGAGAAGTTGCATATCTTGTAAAATCAGGGATATTTAAAGATAAAGTAGCCCAGAAACCAACCATTCCAGTAAGAGCAGGAAAGAAAAACTTCCAGAATTCTGAAGGCGATTGGAATTTCGAAGGCTGATTGAGGATCTCACCCAGACCATCTGTAGAATAAATTGCCCAAAATAACAGCGCAAAAGCCGCAGCCGGAAGAAATACCGCTTTAAAAACTAACAATTTACGAATACTATCTACTCCAAAATAAACCACAATCATATTGATAATCAGGAAAATTAAAAAGCACAGCAACTCCGGAAATGGTGGGAAAAACCCTGTAACTGCAGGTTCCGGAAGCGAAGGTATCCAGACTCTCAGAATCTGGTAAAGAGAAACGCCGCCAATCCAGGTCTGGATTCCGAACCAACCGCAAGCAACAATTGCTCTCAGTAACGCAGGAATATTGGCTCCTGCTGTTCCAAAACTTGCTCTCGCAAAAACAGGAAACGGAATGCCATATTTGGTTCCCGCGTGACCGTTCAGGATCATCGGGATCAGAACAATAAGATTTCCGAGGAAAATTGTCAGAACCGACTGCCACCAATTCATTCCTCCTTCTATCAGTGAGCTTGCCAACATATAAGTTGGGATACACATAGACATACTGATCCACAAAGAAGCATAGTTCCAGGTTCCCCAGGTTCTTTTGTTCTTAGAAACCGGAGCCAGGTCCTCATTATAGAGCCTGGAGTCGAAAACAGGATTCTGATTGGTATCTGACATTATTTTTACAGAAATTTAATACGTTGCTTCGTCTGCAATTTTAAGCGCTTCGGAAATAATAGCAAGACCTTCTTCCATCTCTTCTCTGGTGATAATCAAAGGTGGTGCAATGAAAATGTAACCCCATCTTACAAAGGTGTACATTCCCAGCTCTTTGATCTTTGCTGCCACTTTATTCATTACAGCCATTTCTTCCGGCTTTGCATTGAAAGGTGCCATTGGCTCTTTGGTTTTCCTGTTTTTAACTAATTCCAGGCAACCAAGCAATCCAGTATTTCGGAAATCACCAATTGAAGGATGAATCTCTTTCATTTCTTCAATTCTTGACTCAAGATACCTGCCCATTTCAGCAGCTCTTTCTATAAGGTTATCTTCTTCATAGATTCTGATGACCTCCATTGCAGCAGCACAGGAAACTGCGTGTGCAGAATAAGTCAAACCTAAGGGAAGAACCACATCGTCATATTTTGAAGCAATTTTCTCGGAGACCATCACACAGCCCAATGGCAAATAACCACAAGTGAGTCCTTTTGCCATAACAATCATATCCGGAATAATATCGTGGTTCTGGAAACCAAACCATTTCCCGGTTCTTCCGAAACCAGACATTACTTCGTCGATAATTAATAAAATCCCGTGTTTATTGCAGATTTCTCTGACTTTTTTCAAATAACCTTTCGGATACTGGAGACAGCCGGAAGTTCCGGATTCGCCTTCGAGGAGAATAGCGGCAATGGTATTCGGTCCTTCATATTCAATTTGTCTTTCCAGTGAAGCCACCGCATCTTTAAGAAGATTTTCTTCACCATACTCATAACGATAAGCATAAGGTAAATCAAAATGAATAAAATTAGGAGCCTGCTGAGCATCTACAGGAATCTTTCTCGGATCGCCACCTGCGGAAATAGCACCAATGGTAGCACCGTGATAGGACTGATATCTTGTAAAAATCTTGTGCCTGCCGGTATAAAGTCTTGCTAATTTAATCGCATTTTCATTGGAAGTTGCACCACAAACAGTGAAAAAAGCACGGTTAAGATCGCCCGGACAGATCTCTGCCAGTTTTTTTCCTAAATCTCCACGGACTTTGGAAACACAGCTTGGTGAAATAAACGCTACTTCCTGCATTTGTTTTACGACGGCTGCCGTTACTCTCTGATCACCATATCCAATATTGGAATTCATCAATCCCGATGAAAAATCAATGATTTTCTGACCGCTGTAATCATAAAGATAAACCCCTTCAGCTCTCTCTACAGCAAATGGATCGATGCCTTTTTGTTTAGACCAGGACATTATGGTGTAATCTAGTGCATTATCTATAACTTCCTGTCTGTTGATTTTATGTTTTAATGTATCTGACATTTTTAATTTGAAATTTGAAATTATATTAACTCATCCAGTTGATGCCAGCTTCAGGATTCCATTTGGTGGTCATTTTTTTCAGTTTGGTCCAGAACTCGATGGAACTTTTACCTGTTATATCACCCACGCCAAATCTCGACTCATTCCAACCTCCAAAAGAGAATGGCTCTCTTGGAACCGGAACACCAATGTTTACCCCGATCATCCCAGCCGAAGCATTTTCCATCACATATCTGGCAAGTCCTCCGCTTTGTGTAAAAACAGAAGCTGCGTTACCATAAGGATTGGCATTTTCTATTTTCATAGCCTCTTCCAGACTTCTGCTTCTGATGATGGAAATAACCGGTCCGAAGATTTCTTCTGTAGCAACGGACATTTCCGGCGTCACATAATCAATAATGGTAGGTCCTACATAATAGCCGTCTTCTTTGCCTTCCACTTTATAATTTCTACCATCCAGGAGAATTTTTGCACCATCTTTTTCAGCTTGAGTGATGTAGCCTTCAATTCTTTCTTTGGCAGCTTTGGAAATGACAGATCCCAGATTTTTTCCCGGCACTACTTGCCTGGCTTCCTGAACCATTTTTTCTATAATATGATCGGTTTGTCCTACTGCTACCATTGCCGAAGCAGCCATGCAACGCTGACCTGCACATCCGGACATTGAAGCTGTAACATTGGCGGCAGTCATCTCAGGATTAGCATCCGGAAGCACCAATAAGTGGTTTTTTGCACCACCGAGTGCCAGACATCTCTTTAGATTAGATGTAGCACGCTGGTAGACTATTTTTGCCACTTTGGTGGAGCCTACAAATGAAACAGCTTGTATATCCGGGTGGTCGCAGATGGCTTCCACTATTTCTTTTTCCCCGTGAACGATATTAAAAACACCATCCGGAAGGCCTGCCTGCTTCAAAAGATCAGCTATTTTAAGAGCACTTAGCGGAACCAGCTCGGAGGTTTTAAGAATCATAGTATTCCCTAAAACTATTGCATTAGGAATGGTCCAGTTAGGGACCATTGACGGAAAATTAAATGGTACAATGGAGGCTACAACTCCCAGGGCAGCGTGTTCTGTGCGACATTCCACACCTTTGCTCACTTCCAGAATCTCTCCCTGAATCAACTGAGGCAAAGAGACCGCAAATTCCGTCAGCTCAATACTTTTTTCGATTTCTGCCCTGGCTTCGTCAAGTGTTTTTCCATTTTCTTCCTGAATGAGAGCTGAGAGTTCGTTAATATTTTGCTCCAGCAGTCTTTTGTATCTGAAAAATACCTGAACCCTGTCTTTAATAGGTGTTCTGGACCAGTTTACAAATGCATCTTTTGCTGCCGACACAGCCTGATCCAGATCTGCTTTGGAAGATACAGCAACATCTGCTATTACTTCTCCTGTAAGTGGCGATTCCACATTCATCCAGCGATTGGTCATTGTTTCCACCAACACCCCATTAATATAATTATTAACTTTTCCGTATTTATTTGACATTTCTATTATTTATTTTTCAATGATTTTATTAAAAGCTAATCTAAAAAACAATTTCCAAATAAATGCAATTTTTACAATAATTTATAACCATTCTAAAAAATTTGCAAAAAATCTATATTTTTGTGTAAAATTTATTATCAATGGAAAATAAGCTGGATGATATCGATTTCCTGATCCTTAAAGAACTTCAGAAAGATGGGCGTGCCTCTTTTACGGAGATTGCAGATAAACTTAAAGTATCAATCAGCAATATCAGAAGCCGGGTCACCAAATTGATTGATGACAAAACAATTCAGATTGTCGGACGCATCAATCCTCAGAATGTTGGTTTTAATGCCTATGCCAATATAGCCGTCTCTGTGCGACCTGCCAAAATGATCCCTGATGTGATCGACACTTTACTAAAAATGCCCGAAGTAAGTTTCCTTGCCAATACAGCAGGAGAATTCGATATAGAAGTTGATATAATGAGTAAAAATAACGAGCAGCTGCATCAGCTTGTTAATCAGAAAATAGCGAAAATAGAAGGCGTATTTCAGACCAAGACTACACTGTACATGAAAGTCCACAAGTATGCACAGCCGGATCTTGATCTTATCAAATGACACTAGCGGTATAAAAAAAAAAATTGAGCATTGCTGCTCAATTTTCTTTTTTTCATTTTGACCGATAATTATTTTACTGCTTTCCAGGCTTTTTCAGATTCCATAAGATGATGCTCCAGCGTAGGGACTGTTTTGCCTGCAAAAGCCTTCAGAGAAGATTCCTTTCCGTTTGCAGCCTCGTCTTTGAACTCTGCGATATCCTTTTTGTGATCGTTTACCATCATTTCAGCATAGGCTTTGTCAAAATCAGCTCCCTTTTTAGATTTAAGATCGTCATACATCTTTTGCTGATCGGTATCCATAGCTTCAGGCAATTTATAACCCGACGATGCTGCCCATTTTTTCAGTTCATCATTAGCCATCCCGTGATCCTTTACCATCATTGCACCCAGTGCTTTCACTGTAGCGTTTGATGCGTTGGTAGCGGCCAGTTTTCCCAGCATAACCTCCATCATCCCACCTTTTGCGGCAGCATCCGCAAATTTTTTATCCTGCATATTCATTGTTTTCATTGCATCGCCGGAAGTAGCAGTTGCAGATGAATCCATAGGTATTACGGAGCTATCCATATTCATATTTGCAGAATCCGAAGATTCAGCCATCATACTGTCTCCGGAAGTGTTCAGAGAAGTTGTTTCCTTTTTGTTGCAAGACAATATCGCCGCAACAGCCATCAGGCTCAAAACCATATTTTTCATAATAGTAAGTATTTGGTGTGTTGCATTGGAGGTAACAATTTGTCTGCCAAATCATTAATTAATTTCATTATTAGCAAAAAAATATATTTATGCCTATAATTATTGCAAATCATATTTAACTTCAATTTATTTTTTTTGAAAAAAGTTTCTCATCTGGCTGTTAAAATAAGTTTATGGTCTTAAAATTGATTATCAACTTAAAATACATTCAATCATTTGATTATTACTTAACACCTTTTCACACTATGATATTTGATAAAAACTTTTTGAAAATGGCCGGGGAAGACGGTTTTTTCATCTTTCAGGGAGAACAGGAAAACAGCAGTTTCGTCAATCCTTATAATGACAATCCTTATATGCTAAGTTCTCTCAAACGGCTCAAGGATCGCATCACTTGCAAAAGAAAGCAATCTGCAATAGATGCGTGTCTGGACGATTATAAGGAAGATATAGTAGAAAATCCACAGCTCAATACTGTTTTTGAAACAGACATAAAACCAGAACGAAACACTTTTGCTGATTACGCAAAATCTTCATACCAAAAAGTTCTGAAAGACATCGAACATCTTCAGAATCTGATCGATCAGTTAGGTGTGAATGAAGTGAGAATCTAAAAAATACCAATCTCTATAAACTTAAATCATCAGTAAGCGCTTTATGTAAGTCTTATTGATGATTTTTTTATTTTAAGCAATATTAAAAAGCCTGAATACATCAGATATTCAGGCTTATAAACTTAGTTTAACAATTTTACAATGTTTGTTCCTCGTGTTTTCCTTCTTTTATTTCTTCTACCATTTTGGCATTGAAAGCCGGAAGGTCTTCAGGTGTACGGCTGGTCACCAGCCCTTCATCCACCACTACTTCAC